>JALULO010000102.1 GCA_027056215.1 Campylobacterales bacterium
AAGAATTACTACTTTTAAAAAATAAAAATCTTACCACACACGGTGCTATCATCGGTATGACGGGAAGTGGTAAAACGGGTCTTGGTGTCTCGCTTATCGAGGAAGCTGTTTTAGATAAGATACCCTCTATCGTCATCGATCCCAAAGGTGATATGGGCGATCTGTTACTCGCTTTTGATGATTTTGATCCAAAAAAGTTTGAACCTTGGATTGATAAAGCACAAGCCCAAAGAAAGGGGATGGATATCCCCTCTTTTGCAGAAAAAACTGCACAAACTTGGGAAGAAGGTATCAACAGCTGGGGACAGGATAGAGAACGTGTCAAACGCTATAAAGATGGTGCTGATTTTACGATCTATACGCCGGGAAGTTCCGCTGGTATCAGTTTAAGTGTGCTCAGTAGCTTTGATGCTCCAAGTACCGATATACTAGATGATCCCGATACATTTTCGTATATGCTAAACTCCACAGTAACTTCTATTTTGGCTCTTATCGGTGAAGATGTTGATCCACTGACAAGCAAATCTTATCTGCTTCTGACGACTATTTTTAAATATTTTTGGAAAAAAGAGAGTTCACTTTCGCTTGAAGCCTTGATCGGTCATGTGACAAACCCACCATTTGAAAAGATTGGTGTACTACCGCTTAAGAGTTTTTATCCGCAAAACGAACGCCTCAAACTTGCCATGCTTTTAAACAATGTCCTTGCAAGTCCTACATTTGAAGCTTGGATACAGGGTGAACCGCTTGATATACAAAAACTACTTTATACCAGTGATGCCAAACCACGTGTTGCTATCTTGTCTATCGCACATCTTAACGACAATGAACGTATGTTTTTTGTAACACTGCTTTTAAACAAATATATCTCATGGATGCGTACACTTAGTGGATCGGGGAGTTTGCGTACGCTGTTATATATGGATGAGATTTTTGGTTTCTTTCCTGCAACGTCCAATCCTCCTTCTAAAAATCCTATGCTTTTACTGCTCAAACAAGCCAGAGCATATGGTGTGGGGATCGTTTTAAGTACCCAAAATCCAATCGATCTGGATTATAAAGGCTTGTCAAATATCGGTTCATGGTTTATAGGGCGTTTGCAAACAAAACAAGATATAGATCGCGTGATTGATGGGCTAATCAAAAGTGGTTCTGGTGCACTGGATAAAAAAACCATCACCAACTTACTCTCCAACATGAAAAAGCGAACCTTTTTACTCAAAAGTGCTCACAGAGATGATATCGTACTCTTTGGAACGAGATGGGTGATGAGTTATCTCGCTGGTCCACTCTCAAAACCACAGATAAAACAGTTGATGCATGAGAAAAAAGAGGCATTGAAAAATCATATACAAACACTTCTTGATAAACATCCAAAAGAGGAACAAAGTAGTGCAAACACACACTCGACACCACCACCTTTGAGTGATGGCATCGAACAATACTATCTCAACAGTTACAAAGAAAAAGGTTGTAGCTATAGCCCTTATCTACTTGCAAATGCCACGATCCACTTTTATAACGCAAAACGAGCGATCGATGAAGAGGAGTCTTTTTACTTTAAATATCCGCTACATGAAGATATGAAAGATATAGAGTGGAAAGAGGAGTTGGAAAATGAAGATGATTTTGATCTTTACGATGTGAGTGCTCTTGAGAGTTGTGCATATGATGCTTTACCTGAATTTATCACAGATGCAAAAAATCTAAAATCTTTGGAAAAAGAGTTTTCAGGCTATCTTTATCGACAAAAGAAACTAACACTGTATCGCATCGAAAAACTCAAACTTGAATCTGAATTAGATGAGAGTGAAGAAGCGTTTAAAGTTAGGGCTTCGGACTTTTTGCGTGATAAGAAAGAAGAAGAGATTGAAGAACTTAAAAAGAGATATGAAAAAAAGCGTGCTCGTATAGAGAAAAAGCTATCTCGGGCAGAGGAAAAACTGCAAAAAGAGGAATCCGATGTCAGTGCAAGTACGACAAATACAGTTCTCTCCTTTGGTATGACCATCCTTGATGCTTTTTTAGGTCGAAGTGCTGTTAAACGAAGTACCACGGCAAGAGCTGGTTCAACACTTAGAAATGCTGGCAAAATGTACCGCGAAAAAGATGATGTCACCCGTGCCCAAGAGAGAGTTGAAGAGGTTGAAGAGGAGTTACATGAACTTGAAGAGGAACTTATGAAAGAGATAGATGAACTAGAAGAGAGTTATGACTTTGATAACTATGAGATAGAACCTTTTTATATCAAACCTCGACGTAGTGATATTCATGATCTTGAAGTAGCACTTTTATGGGAGTCAAACCTGTGAAAAAAGATCTCTTTGCCCATAAATCAAAATCATGGGATATGAATTCAAAACGGGTGAAAAATGCCAAATCGATCGCCCAAAAGATTGTCGAAAATATCCCACTAGATACGCAAATGCACCTTTTAGATCTAGGTGCGGGAACGGGTCTACTGAGTTTTTTTATCGCCCAAAAAGTTGCTAAGATCACAGCACTTGATAACTCACCTTCTATGCTTGAAATGTTTGATGACAAAAAAGATGAATTTGCCTGCCAAACAGACACAATACAGGATGATTTTTTACAACATAGCTTTGAAACATCTTTTGACGGTATCATCTCTTCGATGACGATTCATCATATCGAAGATTTGACAGCGCTCTTTACAAAACTCTTTTCCATCACGAAAGATGGTGGATTCATAGCACTAGCAGATCTTGAAAGTGAAGATGGTACATTTCATAGTGACAATGAAGGTGTATTTCACTATGGATTTGATACACAAGCTTTATCTATGATTGCTAAAGAAGCTGGCTTTACAGATATCCAAATCATCCCAGCAAGTAAAATCCAAAAACCACATCGAGACTTTGGTATCTTTTTATTGGTTGCGCAAAAGATTGTATCTTAACAAATGTTACGGAACTACGCACATGAGATCAAAACTTATAAATAATATTTTGGTCTCTGTATTATTAAATATATTAAATTTTTATATATAAAATTATGAAATATTTCATTAAAATACATCAAAGATATATAAAAT
>JALULO010000103.1 GCA_027056215.1 Campylobacterales bacterium
ATGAATGCTAATATCACTGATAATATGAAATTTCATGGCAGACTTTCTATGTATAAATACTGGGCAGACTCCACCAAACACCTCTACAGCCAATATGATAATATGCAAGGACGTGTACCATCTGATAGTTCAGTATATCTCGAACGTGCATATATCGATTGGTATTTTAACGCATTTGTACCTTCTGCTTTGACGATAGGAAGACAACCGAGTGCAGATGGTCCAAGTCATCAGTACAAAGAAAATACAACCAGAAAATCAACCTATTCTGCACTTGTGTTTGATGGTGCTTCAGATGGTATCGTTTATACGGCTGATATTTCAAAGATAACGCATATCACAAATGCAAAACTCCGCTTTGCCTACGGTAAAGGATTTCAAAATGATGAAACCAAGGCTGGTGTGCAAAATGCTTTCATTGGATCACAAAATGATAAACTTAAAGATACCAATGTAGCCGGCGCATTTTTTGAATCAAATCTTCCAACACTTTCAAACTCCCTTTTTCAGCTTGGATATGTACACATGAGTGATGTTATCGCCAATGCGATGGAAACCAACCCAGATAATAACAAAAATCTCGGCGATATAGATTTTATAGGAATGATGGCACAAGCAACCAATATAAAAGAGAGTCATCTTGATCTTTTTGCCCATGTTGGACTGAGCCGGGCAAAACCCTCTGATGCACTCTATACATACAACAACAACCAAAAATTTGGTCTTTTACGAAATAACATCAATGATACAAATACTAAAAACGGTTATGCATTTTGGTTGGGAGGCAGATATACACTCGATCTGCTCAACCATAGTAAAATAGGTCTGGAGTATAACCACGGATCAAAATACTGGGTAACTGCTACACAGGGATCTTATGATGTTACCAATAAACTTGCTGTCAGAGGTAATGCTACAGAACTCTATGGACTCTATCCTATCAATCGTTATAGTTTTATCAGACTTGGCGGTGTTTATATAGATTATGATTATACGAGTAGTGGTTGCTATTTAAGAAAACCTAAAAAGATACAAAAACTTACACAAGCAGAAAAAAGCAATGTAATAGATACTTTACAAAATATCTATCTACAATTTTCGGTACGATTTTAGGAAAAAGTTATGAATTTTTTAGAAAATATCAGTTTCAAATATAAATTATTTATCCCATTGGTATTTACGATGTCCATACTTGGGATATTTTTATGGCAAAACTATAAACTCTCTAACTTTATAGAAAAGCAACTTCTCTCTATCAATCAACATGAGATCTGGCTCAACACCGTTACCCAATCTATCTCCAGAAATATTAACAACTTAACCGTACACTTTGTTAATCAGGCATTGCAAAACAAAGTTGACGATCATGCACGAAAAGAAGCAGCTCTCACTTTTGAAAACATAAACCAGCAAATTCAACACATTCACGACAGCACTTTTCTTCATGATGAAAGAATACAAAAAAGTTTGTATAACTTACTCAATAGACTACAAGGGTACTATGCCATTTTACTCGATTTACCAGAAGCTTATCAAGACAGTCCAGAGGATGCGATTTATACCATCATCTCGCTTGGTTCTGTGAACAATAAAATACAAGATGAACTACATGTCCTCATAGCTACTTCTAAAGAACAACTCAATCAAAAAATAGAATCTATGCAAAAGATCGCTACAGATAATAAAACAACCAATATTCTTATCACTATCGTTGCTATGGCGTTATTGATTATTTTTAATCTTTTTATCATTTATGAGTTTTTAGGTTCTATTCGTATTTTAAAAGAGTTCAATAAATCATTTTATGATTTTTTACATGGTCGCATCTCAAAGATAAAAGAGATCACACACTTACCAAAAGATGAAATAGGACAAATCCTTCACCTTATCAATGACAATACCAAACAAGCCCAAAATCTCATCGCCAAAGAGCGTGAACTCTCACTTGAAATCAATCAACTCAACAGTACACTCGAACAGCGTGTACAAAATGCTCTTGTTGAGATAACAACACTCAACACGGAAATCGAAGATACCCAAAGGGAAGTCATATTTACGATGGGAGCCATCGGTGAGAGCAGATCAAAAGAGACAGGGAATCATGTCCGCAGAGTTGCAGAGTATTCAAAACTTTTAGCCATCTTATACGGACTTGATGAGAGAGAAGCGAATTTGATCAAAGAAGCCTCGCCTATGCATGATATAGGCAAAGTTGCCATCCCAGACAACATACTAAACAAACCAGGAAAATTAACCAACGAAGAGTTTGCGATCATGCAAACGCATGCAAAAATCGGCTACGATATGCTCAAACACTCCAACCGTCCCATCCTAAAAACTGCCGCCATTATCGCATATCAACATCATGAAAAGTATAACGGAAAGGGCTATCCAAACGGTCTCAAAGGAGATCAGATACACATCTATGGACAAATCACAGCCATCGCAGATGTATTTGATGCCCTTGGCTCAGACAGAGTCTATAAAAAAGCATGGCCACTTGAAAAAATACTCAAACTTTTTGAGGGAGAAAAAGGCAAACATTTTCATCCGGAGCTTACAGAGATATTTTTAGATAACATCGATGCATTTTTAGAAATACGAGATCAGTTTTTGGATCTAAGACAAAAAGTAGAAGAAGTTCAAATAGCTTAGTAATTTCTATTTTTAAAGATATTCAAAATCAAAATAATTTTCTTATCATGATGCATAACTGCTTAACTTCAACTCCATCCATCTATCCCAGTCAATTTCCCCATCCCTCGCCATCTACGGCATAAAATAACTTTCCAAGATGTATCTGTGCTGAGAAGTGGTGTACTTTTCGGCTGTGCCAGTTTGTTGCTTGATCTCCTTGTAAAAAAGTACCGAGATGTTTTTGTTCAAATGCTGTTTTGCTGAGTTTTGTGATTTCCATCCATTGCAGTGACTCTCCGTAGCGTCTGGAGCAATCTTGTGCAAAACGATAGATATGGTTGTCATAAAAGAAGATATTGCCACCGTTTCGTGAGATTTTTGGATTGTTTGTCACGAGTGGGTTTTTGGGATGGGGTATGAGCTTATCTTCTAAAGTATCTGCTGTATAAAGATGCAGATTGTCATCACCGTTTAGTGAAGTAAAAAAGTAAAAAACATCTTCATGGATTAGAAGTGTTGTGTCCCTAAAGTCTTCCCCTTCAAGTAGTGTTCTTTCGTATTTCCACTGCATTGGAAAAGAGCTTGCTTTATAGAGTTTGACGCTTTTATCTTCTCCTCCTTCTGGGATCATGTATACCGCATCATCATAGGTAAAAACATGAGGATAGGAGAGATGGTAATCCTCCTGTAAAACCACACCTAGATAGTCCCAGTTTTGTAAATCTTTACTACACGAAGCACCGATTACCCCACGATTTTTCTCTCTATCTTTGATCTCAAAAAAACAGTACCAAAGATTATCAACATGCAGTAAAAAAGGATCTGCCACAAAAGAGGCATCTATATCTATGATATCACACTTTGAGATAGTGGCAGCAGCAGGTACAACAATCTCGTTTAACGCTTTTTGATCACTATATGCTATACCTATTTGCCATGCTGATTTTTTATAAAAAAGTTTTTTAAATAGCTTATGCATCTTTTAAAATACCTTTGATAATCTTTTGAGGATAATGATCTTCTGTTACCACACCATATTTTGTAAACACATCGATCTCTTTTTGATTCAATAAAATCTTTTCAAATTCTGCTTCTAATTTTCTCTCATTTAAGAGACGTACCCAACGTCTATAGTGTGGTCCCATACGAATATGTTTTTTGGATTCGAGTAACATTTTTCGGTTTTGTATATTTTTTTCAAACTGCTTGTATGAACGCACAGGATAGTGGTAAACGACTATGTCATTGTCTCTTTTGATCTTATCATAGTGTTTAAAATACTCCCGTATATGCCCTATATGTAAAGCTTTATGATTCCCCCCACGAATCAAGATAAGCCCATGCGGGTTAGTGATCACTTTGGGTGCATTTTTCGCTAAGACGATAGAAACATTTTCATGCGTTTGTTGATAACTTTTTTCGTAATAGATCGGATTTTGCACCCGATATGCCATATCATAAAATGTGAAGTTCTCTTGGTAAGATTGGGCATCGATGAGCATGTTGTATCTATGTGCGGTTATCACACTTCCCTTATATGCCAAACACGCTCGCAAACTTTTGTTCTCATTGGGTATCCAAAACTCATCTGCATCGTTATTGATCACCCAATCTGCTCCAAGTTTTTTGGCTTCCATTGCAAGACGTTTCATCCATCTTGCCTGATTGTATAAACCTTTCTCCTCTATCACTGTGATTTCATAGCGCTGTTGCAATCTTTGCAAAATCTCTTTTGTTCCATCGCTAGAATCGTTATCCATCACAACAAATGCATCTACCCCTAAAGCTGCGTGCACTTTGATATTTTCCTCGATGATATCATCTTCATTTTTGACCAGTATCGTCATGATGATTCTAAAATGTTCTTTATCAAATCTATGCCAAAAGTACTCAAACATGGTCTAACTCTTTTCGTAATCTTTTTTGTATCGCTTCAAGATGTTCCCTCTTGGGTTCTCTCCAACTATTGGGTATCAGATAGCTACACTGAAGATATTTTAAAAACTTTTCGCTTGTTTCTGTATCGACTTTCCAATGTTGTATATCTGTTAAAATCTCTAGCAATCTTGCCTTATCCTCTGCCTTTTTTACGATACCGTCAATCGCAAAAAAGGCTTCCCCTAACACAATCACCCGTTTTGCAAAAAGTAATCCTTCAATTCCTACAGAAGAGTTAACCGTCAAAATAGCATCTGCATTTTCGATAAGCAGTTGTGTGTTTTGGTGTGAAAAGATGATTTTTTCTGATGCTCTTTTGTGTAGATCCTCATAGTTACTGACCCTATCACTAGGATGTTCTTTGATCACAAAACATAGCCCTGTTAGCTCTGCCATCTGCACAACCAAGTCAAACAAAGCGTGCATATCATTTACCCATCCGCCGTGTTGTATGATCTGTGTATCATAAGCTACTTGAAAAGGAACAAAGATGTAATGTGGGGGTAAAGGTTTTGTAAAATCTTCTCTTTTTTTATAAGAAGCTCTTTGTTGAAGCACTTCAGGCAAACTACAGTCTTCATCAAATGTGAGTGATTGGTAAAAAGATAGATCACGTGGTACTGTATTGGATGCATTTACACCATGAAAATCCATCTGTGTGGTATGGGGTAAAAAACCATTTTCAAAAAAAATCTTTTTCTTACCCATACGTTCCGCCACTTTAACGCCAATAGCTTGATGAAATTTTTTACCGTTCCAAAAAACAACAAAATCCGGATCATAATGTTTAATCGCATGATAAAGTGCACTGTAGATAAAAGGGATTTGCAGTTTTAAAAAAGTTTTATAAAGCATCTTTTTGAGCGGATTATGATACTTGGCATCAACCTCTTTGTATTTAAACATCTCTATGGTCTGCGTATCTAACGTAAAACTTTTGAGAAATCCTTTTAAAGAGAGTTTCCATGTTGGCAAAAAAAGCACTTTTGCATCTACAAAAAGTTCTTTTTGTAATCTTTTAAAATAACGATACTGGTGTTTTGTCAAAGCGACAAACAGAAGTTTCATCGATCAGACATCTTTCATCACAGCTTCTACCGCTTCAACGATAATATGCCCGATCATGATGTGCATCTCCTGTATACGAGGGGTATCATCGGAGGGTACAACGATATTCAGATCACAATATTCTCCAACTTCACCGCCTCCTTTACCACTGAGTGCAATCGTTCTACATCCTTTGTCTTTGGCTATCTGTAAAGCTTTAACTACATTTTGAGAATTACCACTTGTTGTAATCGCAATGCACAAATCCCCTTCGTTTGCCAACGCTTCAAGCTGTCTGGAAAAAATATCTTCAAAACCATAATCGTTTCCGATAGCAGTCATCACGGATGTATCACAGTTTAAAGCAAGGGCGGGCAATGCTTTTCTAAAATCTTTGTAACGCACAACAAACTCTGTTGCGATGTGTTGTGCATCACTGGCTGAACCACCATTGCCAAAAAGGATGATTTTCTGCCCATGGGCTAAAGTATCGGTGCTCAAAACACAAGCCATGTGGATATGGTTTTGTAACTCTTCTAAGCATAACTGTGCAACTTGTTGATGTTGTGTGATTTGATCTTCAATCAATTTAAACATGACGCTTTTACCTTCTGAATAATCTTTGTGGTACTTTTACCATCTTTATACTGAACAATTCTTGTCTCTTTTGCAATCTTCGCACCGACAATCTCCTTTCCTTCATAATCCCCACCTTTGACCAAGATATCTGGTTGTATCTTTTCGATCAATTTTAAAGGTGTATCTTCTTCAAAAATCACGATATAATCCACACTATAAAGCCCTGCTAACACATCTGCCCTATCCTGCTGCGGATTGACTGGTCGCCCTTCTCCCTTAAGCCTTTGTACAGAGTTATCGGCATTTAGCCCTAGTATCAGGATATCTCCAAATTTTTTCGCCATATTGAGATAGTGTACATGACCTGCGTGCAAGATATCAAAACAGCCATTGGTAAAGACGATCTTTTTATCCCTGTTTTGGGCAACGATTTTTTCGATCTCTTCGAGTGATCTTATTTTGGTATTGGCATCGGGTGCATATGCTTTTATATCTTCAAGACTCACAGTAGCACATCCCATCTTGCTGACGGCAACTGCTGCTGCCATATTGGCAAAAGAGGCAGCTTCATAGATATCATCACCTAAGATCATAGCATAAGCAATCGCAGCGATAACCGTATCACCCGCGCCCGTTACATCAAAAACATCTCTAGCGATGGTAGGAATCTTGACCATATCATCAGCGATAATCGCCATACCCTCTTGTGAGAGTGTTATCACAGCATAACGCAAGTCAAGCATCTCCTTGAGGAGGAAACCTACTTTTTCTAAATCTTTGTCATCTTTTATCTCATGTTTTGTTGCAAGCATGGCTTCTGTTTTGTTTGGGGTAATCAGTGTTGCCCCTTTGTATTTTAGAAAGTCTCTTCCTTTGGGATCTACTAAAACAGGAATATTTTTTTCTTTCGCAACGCCTATCATCTTTTGTATCAAATCAGGTACCAAAACACCTTTATCATAATCACTAAGTAAAAGACACCTGATACCATCAACCCTCTCTAAAAAAAGTTCCCACAGTCGCCCCTGTAACGCTTGTGAGATAGTATCACTCTCTTCTTTATCGATACGCAACATCTGCTGATGCTGGGCAATGATACGACTTTTTTGTGTTGTTTGTCTTTTAAGATCAAGTATCAATCCATCCGTATCAAGACCTTTTTGAGCCAAACGATCACGAATAAATCTACCCTTTTCATCATCACCTACAACAGAAATAACAGACACATCCATCTGCAATGCAAGTAAATTATTGACAACATTACCTGCTCCACCCAGATAGGAAAGTTCCTCTTGTACTTGTGCAATCTGGACAGGTGCTTCAGGGGAGATACGTGTACTTTTAGCATAGAGATAGTGATCAACCATGAAATCACCAACGACCATCACCACAGGCTTTTGTTGCATCGTTTACCTTCTCTTTTTATAAATTATTATACCTTTTTAAGGTAAATATACAGTCATTTATACTATATTATCTCTACTATGTTAAAGTATACAAAAATGGAAAATATGATGATAAAAATACTCATGATCGAAGATGATGCAGAACTCGCTGAGATATTAACTGAATATTTAGCACAGTTTGACATGGAAGTAACCAATATAGAAGACCCGTTTTTAGGGCTTTCTACGCTTAATACACAAAAGTTTGATCTGGTGATTTTAGATCTTACCTTACCTGGACTTGATGGACTTGAAGTATGCAGTGATATACGCAAACGCTATGATATTCCTATCATCATCTCCTCCGCACGCCATGATATCACGGATAAAGTAGAGGCATTGGAAAGAGGTGCAGATGACTATATGCCAAAACCTTACAATCCACGTGAACTTGAAGCAAGAATCCGAAGTCTTTTACGCCGCAAAACAAATGACTTTGCTGTTTCAGAAAAAGCACAACAAAAGCCAAAAAATATTCAGATTGAAGAGGAAAAACAACTTATCACTCTCCAAGGTGAACCACTACAACTCACCAAAGCCGAGTATGGTATCTTAAAATACCTTGCCCAAAAAGAAGGCGGTGTGGTTTCTAGAGAAGAGTTGATTTACAACGTGGAAGCTATCAGCGAAGAGAGTTCAAATAAAAGTATAGATGTTATCGTAGGAAGAATACGCCATAAACTAGGTGAAGTACCCAAAGATCCAAAATACATCCACTCTGTACGGGGTGTTGGTTATAAATTTACACAATAAAGCGTGCTATGAAAAAATCGATCTTTTATAACATCACTTTTATCTTTTTAGTAGCGGCTATGGGTGTCGGTGTAGCGTATCTGTATATGCTCAAATATGACAAACAAAAATATACACAAGAGCTTAATGAACGTTACTCTATCGTATCGCGTGCAACACTCTACAGACTTTTAACCCAACCTATAAATGGAAATTTTCAAAAAGAACTTGCTGTTTATAAAATGACACTTATCAAAGATGGTGCTTTTATCAAAAAAGTTCTCCAAGATGGGGAAGTACTGCAAAAACTCAGTATTCGTATCGGAAGTTCTTCGATCTACTATTATAAAAAAAGTAACTATCTCCTTATAGAATCTATCAATAAAAAAGCTATTTTACTCTATGACAAAGCTTTTAAACCCTATCGTACACAAATACTTTATATCCAGTTAATCTTTGGTGGTATCATCATCGTCTTGTTTTTAGCCTATTTATGGACGATATCAAGGCTCTCTCCTATCAAAAAACTAAAACACGAAATCGATAAATTTGCAAAAGGTGATTTAGATATCCATTGTCGTATGGATAGAGGCGATGAAATATCTGAAGTTGCCAATGCGTTTGACAACTCAGTTGAAAAGATTCGTAAACTCAACAACTCTCGAAAACTCTTTTTACGAAACATCATGCATGAACTCAAAACTCCCATCACCAAGGGACTCATATCAGCAGAGATGTTACCTGAAAACAAACAAAAACAGCGTCTTATTTCTGTCTTTCAACGCCTAGAATCTCTTTTAAATGAATTTATCGCAATTGAACAAATCACCTTAGATGGCTCTTTTTTGAAAAGGCGTATTTATCGCGTGATTGATATCATCGATGAAGCTATTGATATTTCCATGGCGGATTCTACATCTATGGAGATTACCGTACAGGAAGATTTACAGTTAAAAGTTGATTTTAAACTCTTTAGTATCGCTATCAAAAACATGATGGATAATGGAATCAAATATTCCAGCGATGGCAAGATTCATATCTTTGCGGAAGATGATGTTATAGAGTTTTTAAGTCTGGGGAAAGAACTTGAACATGATTTAGCCTACTATATCGAACCATTCACACAAGGGAGTAATCAAAACACCAAAAGTTTTGGTCTAGGATTATATATCGTAGATAGTATTTTAAAAGCACATAATATGAAATTAGCTTATGCATATAAAAATGGCTATAATATATTTAAGTTTACAAAAATAATGCCGATTATATAAAATGGTGAGCGTATTGCAAAATACCTTTCAGAAATTCAAATAAATAGGAAGTTTGTCACATGGATACCGATTTTTTTCCACTTTCAAGTTTTAAAGCACTTATCACACACCATATCGCACTGATTGAAAGATTTGAAGAGCCAAAACTTGATGAATTTTCCTTACTCTTTCTCAAACTTGATGATTACACCAATATAGAAATCAAAAAAAGCATCCAAATCGTTTTTCGTGATAGCGATATCATCTTTGATTATCAAGATAACTACATCATCCTTTTACCCAAAACAGACTGGAATGGTGCATATGAACTTTTAAATGGTTTGCAAGAATTTTTAGATCAAAAATTGAAAGATTCTATCGTTACCTATCCTGATGATGGTAAAAATGCTGATGACTTGATGCAATCTTTTCAACATGTAGTGAAAAAATACTATAATATCTCTTTGGAAATATAATACAAGGAGAGCTTTATGAAAAGGCTTTTAGGAAAGAAAAAACTTCTAAAAATTTACATCAACACAGATGATAAATATCAATCAAGCCCATTATGGGAAGTAATTTTACAAACAGCAAAACAAAATGGTCTTTATGGTGCAACTGTCTATAAAAGTGTAGGTGGTATGGGTATTCATAGCCAATTTAAAAGCTATAACCTTATATCACTTTCACAAACCCTTCCTCTCATCATAGAAATGATTGATACAGAAGAGAAAATCACAACATTTATACACTATTTAGATGACATTTTAGAAGAAGCTCTGATTACGCTCAACGACGTAGAAGTGATTCGTTACAAACACAAAAATGGTAATTAAATATGATAAATATAACATTGATTTATATCGGAATAGGTGGTTTTTTAGGGGCGATATCACGCTTTTTGATCGCTAGTGGTGTGCAAAAATTCTTTGGCGGTTTTTTCCCAATAGGAACACTGAGCGTCAATGTGATCGGTAGTTTTTTGATAGGGATTATAGCGCTATACTTTGAACAAATCGTTGCACCGGAATATAGAGCACTTTTTATCACAGGATTTCTCGGTGCTTTGACAACATTTTCAACATTTAGTTTTGAAACAACGATGCTTATTCAAGAGAGTGCATATCTCAAAGCATTTACCAATATAACGTTAAATGTTTTATTTAGTGTGGGAGCTACAATCACCGCTATGATACTTTTTAGAAAATTTATAAGCGGTTAAATAAGAGGTCTTTTGATACCTCTTATTTTCCATACATTTCAAAAAGTTTTTTACGTTTGTTCTCATCTGTAACATCCATCCACGTTCCATTTTGATCATTACAAATCCATTTGTTACCATTGTGTGAGTAGTATTTTGTATCAACAAGTTCTTCTTTGGGATATGTTGTGATTTTTTGTGAGCCATCTTGTAAAACTTCAACAATAGAGTTATCGGGAATATCTTCCACAATCATGGCATTTGCATCAATACGTACATGATTTCCAATTTTACAATTTCCCATGATAGTCACACCAGGAGAGATATAACAATAATCACCAATCACCGGTGCACCAAATTTTTTGTCATCAATCTGATTGATAGCATTGATCGTAACATTGTGAAAAATCACACAACATTTACCGATTTTAGCAGGACCGGAGATAAAAATCGCTTTTAAATCATGTGGTAAGCAAGGTTTATCTTTGAACTCTGTTAC
>JALULO010000104.1 GCA_027056215.1 Campylobacterales bacterium
GAGAGTTTATGATTCATTTTCATACGTCCAACCCGTGTCAAGTCATAACGTTCAGGATTAAAAAAGAGATCTTTTACAAATTCTTTAGCAGCTTCTTTAGTAACTGGCTCACCAGGGCGCATAACTTTATAAATACGTATTGCAGCCAAATCATTTTCGTCTTCAATCTCTTCTGTCTGTTTTAAGACTTTCATCGTCTCTGTATCAGATATAAAAGAGTTAATAACTGCATCATCCACGCCAGAAGCCAAATCATTTGCTATTTCAATTTCAGTCTGTCCAATTTCGATTAATTTTGCCAATTTCGATTCATCTAACTGAGTTAATGTTTCAAATAAAACTTCGCCACTCTCATTGTCTATAATTGGAGATGCTAAAAATCTATTTATAAGGATTTCAACGGGATATTCAATCCATTCTATACCCTCTTCTTTCATTTTAGCTGCTTTTTTAACAGTGAGTCGTTTACCAGCAGAAACGAGCAAGTTTCCTTTGTCGTCTCTTAAATCAAATTCAACTTTTCCTAAAAATTCTTTTTCATCAAAAGGTATTAAAAACTTATTATCTGTTATGTGAACAGATTGAATCGGATAAAAAAGTTTTAGTATATCTTGTTTACTGTAACCTAGTGCTCTGAAAAGGATCGTAACAGGTACTTTTCTTCTTTTATTGATTCTTACATAAAGTGTGTCTTTAGAATCATACTCAAAATATAACCATGAACCGCGATCAGGTATAATTTGTGCTGTATATAAAAGCTTATTTGAAAGTGTAGTACTTTCCTCTTCTTTAAAAATTACACCAGGACTTCTATGTAGTTGATTTACAACAACTCTTTCAACACCATTGATTATAAACGATGTTCTATCAGTCATAAGAGGGATATCTCGGATATATAAAACTTGTTCTTTCATATCTTTGACACCGGTTTTTTCTCCGGTTTTTTCATTTTTATTCCAAAGAATAAGTCTTATTTTCATCTTTAGATGCACAGAGTAAGTAAGTCCTCTTTCCATACATTCACGAATAGTGTATTTTGGTTTACCAATTTCACTACCCATATACTCTAAAGTTAGTCTGTTTTGTTGATCATGAATTGGGAATATTGAAGCAAATACTTTTTCAATACCACCAATAGTATCACTTTTACCAACAGTTAAAAAATGTTCATAACTTTTTTGTTGTAATTGTAGTAGATTTGGTACATCTATATATTTTGGATTTTTTGCAAAATCCACACGTAGTCGGTTTCCTGACCGTAAACTATTTAACATGGGCCCACCTTATAGAAGATATTTAAATTCTGTAAATTTCCAGACTTGGGGAGAATAACTATTTTATTCAATATACTTTATTATATCTTAAATGCATAAAACATATTGTATAAAACGTAATAGATAAAGAGCTTATTCTCTTTATCTATTGTAAAACTACTTAACTTCGACAGATGCGCCTGCTTCTTCAAGTACTTTTTTCGCTTCTTCAGCATCATCTTTTGAGATAGCTTCTTTAAGTGTAGTAGGAGCACTTTCAACAGCTTCTTTTGCTTCTTTAAGGCCAAGACCTGTAAGAGCACGAACAGCTTTAATAACATTGATTTTTTTCGCACCAACATCTTTAAGAATAACATCAAATTCTGTTTTTTCTTCTTCCGCTGCACCTGCTCCTGCACCTGCACCAGCAACAACAGTAGGTTGAGCTGATACGCCAAATTTTTCTTCAAATTCTTTTACTAGTTCTGAAAGTTCTAGCACTGACATGTTAGAGATAAATTCTAAAACATCTTCTTTAGTAGTTGCCATATTATTTCCTTCTTTTATTTTTTTAATATTTATAAATTATGCTGATTCTTCTTCAAGTTTAGACTTAAGATTATCAAGACCTGTAACCATGTTTCTTGCAGGTGCAGTCCAAACAGAAAGTAACATACCGATAAGTTCTTCTCTAGATGGTAATTTTGCAATTGCAGCAATCTGACTAAGATCTGCAACTCTACCTTCAAAAAGACCAGATTTGATAACCCACTTCTCTTTAAAATCTGTTGCAGCTTTATCTGCTACTTTACAAACAGAGACTTGATCATCGCCCCATACAAGAATATTTGCTTCTTTTAATTCCAATGCTTCCAATTCAGCATTTTCTAACGCAATCGTTGCAAGTGTATTTTTTACAACTTGAACTTTTGTGCCTGCTTCATTTGCCAATGCTCTTGCAGTCTCTATCTCAGAAACTGTAAGACCAGAGAAACCACAAACAAGTATTGCATTTGCTTCTTTAAATTCATCCGTTAAAAACGAAATTACTTCTTCTTTATGTTGTCGTGTCATGTTTTCCTCCTTTCTGGTCACTCGGCAGGGCATCCTCTAAAGAGGCATATGGAAATCGGAGAAAATCCAAATATTTAAGCATTGCCCCTGCTGTCTTAGACCAAAGATAAACTATATCTATAAAACTTATTTGATATCTAACAATTCTTGTGCATCTAAATTAACTGATGGACTCATTGTCAATGATAAAGCACCATGCTTGATATATCTACCTTTTGCAGATGCTGGTTTCTGTTTATTGATCGCTTGTAAAAATGTATTGAAATTATCTTTGAGTTCTTCTTTAGAAAAACTTACTTTTCCAATTCCTGCATGAATATTACCATGCTTGTCAACTCTAAAATTAACTTGACCACCTTTGGCATTTTTAACAGCTTGTGCAACATCCATAGTTACTGTACCTGTTTTTGGATTTGGCATAAGACCTTTTGGTCCTAAAACTCTACCAACTTTACCAACCATACCCATCATATCAGGAGTAGCAATCAATACATCAAAATCCATTTTACCAGCTTGAATATCTTCTATGATATCAGTACCACCAGCGATATCGGCACCGGCGGCTTTCGCTTCATCTGCTTTTGCATCTTTTGCAACAACTGCAACTCTTACAGTTTTTCCAGTTCCAGCAGGCAATACAACAGATCCTCTAATCATTTGATCAGCGTGTCTTGGATCAACATTTAATTTAAGTGCAACTTCTACAGTTTCATCAAACTTTGCTGATTTTAAATCTTTTATAGTGTCTACTGCTTCTTCAACACCATACTCTTTTTCTCTATCTACTTTTTGTAATAATTCTTGAAATCTTTTTGATACTTTTTTTGACATTTAACTCTCCGCATTTTGCTTCCACATTACCCTTGTGGTTAGGTTTATATTAGTCTTCTACTTCGACACCCATACTTCTGGCAGAACCAGCAATAATTTTTGCAGCTTGATCTTTATCATTTGTATTTAAATCTTCGATCTTTTTGTCTACAATTTCCATCAATTGATCACGTGTTAACTTCGCAACTTTGTTTTTAAGAGGGTTATCACTACCTTTTTTTAGACCCGCTGCTTTTTTGATTAAATCAGATGCAGGTGGTTGTTTTGTGATAAATGTAAAACTTCTATCCGCATATACAGTGATTACAACTGGAATATTAAATCCCATCATTTGTTTTGTTTTTTCATTAAATGCTTTACAAAACTCCATAATATTTACACCTTGTTGTCCAAGGGCTGGACCAACTGGAGGTGAAGGGTTTGCTTGACCAGCAGGAATCTGTAACTTGATCTGACCAGTGACTTTTTTTGCCATTTTTTTTCCTTTTTAAGAACTTATATTATTTTTTCTACTTGTGAGTATAATATCTCAACAGGCGTACTTCTACCAAAAATTGAAACATTAAGTTTTAACGTTCCATGAACCATATCATACTCTTCCACAATTCCGGTAAAGTTTGCAAATGGTCCATCTGTAATACGTACACTTTCACCAACATCAAAAGCAATTTTTGGTTTTGGAGCTGCTTTTTGTTCATTTTTTTCAATAATCAGGTTAATATCTTTTTCACTAAGAGGTGTTGGCTTTTTTGATTCACCGATAAATCTACTCACTTTTGGAAGTGATTGAATTCTGTGCCACGTATCCATATCTAAATCTACATGAGCAAACACATAGCCTGGATATAAACTTCTCTCAGTAATCTTTTTTTCACCATTTTTTACTTCAATAACGTCTTCTGTAGGAACAAGTATATCTTTTAATTTCTCTTCGATACCTAACTGCGCAAAAATAGTTTCGATTGCTCTTTTTACACTCATCTCGCTACCTGCATATGTTTGAATCGCATACCATTTATGTGACATATTCAAATCCCCTATAGTACGCTAGATAATGAAAGTGACATGATCGCATCAATCAATGCCAAAAATAAAGATATAACTGTCACCACAATAAAAACAGATACAAATGCATTTCTAATCTGCTCTTTTGTTGGGAAAATAACTTTCGTCAACTCTGCTCGTGAATTTCTCACATATTGTAAAATTTTTTGCATCTGTTACCTCTATAAACTTATGTTTATGGCAGGGCAAGAGGGACTCGAACCCCCAGCCATCGGATTTGGAATCCGGCGCTCTACCAATTGGAGCTATTGCCCTAGCTCTAAAGCCTGAAGCAAAAGCTTACGCTTTTTGCTTTTTGACCTTACTTAAAAGTCAATTTTAAAAAAATTAACTTTTTAATTTTGTTTCTTTATGAATTGTATGTTTTTTATCATTTCTACAATACTTTTTCAGAGCAAGTTTTTCAGTAACTGTTCTGTTGTTTTTTGTAGTTGTATAGTTAATGTGTCCACACTCTTCACATTTTAAACCAACTTTTACTGTCATCATTTTACCTTTGTTAATGATTCAGGTCAAAAGACCTAAATCCAAAATTATGCTTCGATTGAAGAAACAACACCGGCACCAACTGTTCTACCACCCTCACGGATTGCAAAACGAGTACCTTCTTCCATAGCGATTGGAGCGATAAGCTCAACCGTAATCTTAACATTGTCACCTGGCATAACCATCTCAGTTCCTTCAGGAAGCGTAATTGAACCTGTAACATCTGTTGTTCTTACATAAAACTGTGGTCTATAGTTATTAAAGAAAGGAGTATGACGACCACCCTCTTCTTTACTTAGTACATAGATTTCAGCTGTAAATTTTGTATGAGGAGTGATTGAACCTGGTTTACACAGTACCATACCTCTCTCAATATCTTCTTTTTTAGTACCACGAAGAAGAATACCACAGTTATCCCCTGCTTCACCTTGCTCCATCTCTTTTCTAAACATCTCAACACCTGTAACAGTTGTTTTTTGAGTGTCCTTGATACCAACGATTTCGATCTCTTCACCAACTTTAATAGTACCTCTTTCGATTCTACCAGTTGCAACAGTACCACGCCCTGAGATAGAGAAAACATCTTCAACAGGCATCAAGAAATCTTTATCAGTATCTCTTTCTGGAGTTGGGATATACGAATCAACAGCATCCATAAGAGCCATGATTTTTTCACCCCATTCATCAACTTTACCTTCTTTCGCTTCTTCAAGTGCTTTAAGCGCTGAACCAGCTATGATAGGAGTATCATCACCTGGAAATTCGTACTCGTCAAGAAGTTCTCTGATTTCCATTTCAACTAATTCTAATAGTTCTTCATCATCGACCATATCTTGTTTATTCATGAAAACTACGATATATGGTACACCTACTTGACGAGAAAGAAGAATATGTTCTCTTGTTTGTGGCATTGGACCATCAGCAGCTGAAACAACTAAGATTCCACCATCCATCTGAGCAGCACCTGTAATCATGTTTTTAACATAATCAGCGTGACCTGGACAATCTACGTGTGCATAGTGTCTATTTTCAGTTTCATATTCAATATGAGAAGTCGCAATTGTAATTCCTCTCTCTTTTTCTTCTGGAGCGTTATCGATACCATCGTAATCTTTAAGCTCTGCAAGACCTTTTGTAGCTAGTACTGCTGAGATAGCAGCTGTTAATGTTGTTTTACCATGATCAACGTGACCGATAGTACCTATATTTACGTGTGGCTTACTTCTTTCGAACTTTTCTTTTGCCATTGTATCCTCCGTTTATTAGATTTTAAAATTAACGTTTTTCTTTTGTTAAAGTTTTGGCCAAAACTTTTCCTGGAGCTCATAGTGGGACTTGAACCCACGACCTCTTCCTTACCAAGGAAGTGCTCTACCCCTGAGCCATATGAGCAAAATAATATTACCCAAGCTCTTACCATAACAACAATGATTTACTAAAATGATTTATAAACTTGAAAAAGCAGGTTTGTATAACTTGATATACTTTAAGAAATACGAAATCAGCTCCCAGTTTAAATGGAGCGGGAAACCGGACTCGAACCGGCGACCCTCAGCTTGGAAGGCTGACGCTCTAGCCAACTGAGCTATTCCCGCATATTTTAGTGGTGGTGAGAGAAGGATTCGAACCTTCGAAGGTAAAAACCAGCAGATTTACAGTCTGCCCTCGTTGGCCACTTGAGTATCTCACCGTTTGGCTCCACTTGATCATTTCTGGTCAAACACTGTTTCACAAATAAATGGAGCTGGTGAGAGGACTTGAACCACCGACCGCCTGATTACAAATCAGGTGCTCTACCAACTGAGCTACACCAGCATTTGTTTGTGAGCCGAGATTATACATGATTTTTTTTTAAATGTCAAGTGTTTTTTGAAGAAAATAGATTTTTTTTAAAAATTTAATATATTGCACTTTAATCTACTTGAGAATAATTATACTTGTTTTGATATTAAATTTTAATAAATTAGATTATATTTTTCTTAAGCTTCTAAAAGTACAATTGCTTATCAAGTCTGAAATATCAGGAGATTTATGTTGAAAATACTTTTTTCGCCAAGTGAAACAAAAGTTACAGGTGGCTCTTTCCCACCCATCTCTGAAAACACTTTTCTTTTTGCTACTTGTTATCCTTTTCAAAAAGAGGTATTGAATACATACCAAAACTACTTAAACTCACAAGATGATGAAAAGCTAAAAAAATTATTTGGCATAAAAAAAGAAAACGATTTTCTTGCAAATAAATCTGTAGATATTTACCATGATGAAACCATGAAAGCCATACAACGCTATACAGGTGTTGCCTATGATTATCTTGATTATTCTACTTTAGATAAGAATGCGCAAAAATTTTTAGAAAACAATTTAATTATCTTTTCCAATCTCTTTGGACCACTATCTGGTGGTGATTATATCCCATATTATAAACTTAAACAAGGTGAGAAAGTAGGTGATTTCAAAATAGAGTCATACTATCAGGATAATTGCCAAAAGATTTTGGACTCCTTTTTCAAAGATCAGTTTATCATCGATCTAAGAGCTGGTTTTTATCTGAAGTTTTATAAATCTCCATATCCATACATCACATTGAAATTTATCAAAAATGGTAAAGTTGTGAGCCATTGGGCAAAGGCATATCGAGGATTGGTTGTGCGAGAACTTGCAAAATACCAACCAGAAAATGAAAAATCCTTTTCAGAAATAACCTTTAAAAATCTCGCAATTTTAGAAATCCAAAAAAGTGGTCTCAAAACAGAGTATATCTACGAGATTCTTTCATGAAGGATATCGTTTTAGTAGGCATCAATGCACGCTATACGCACACGTCATTTGGTCTACGATATCTACTTGCAAACTTACATGAATATACACAAGATGCAACGATACTAGAGTTTGCTATCGGTTCACAAAGTGATGCATTGGCAGAAGAGATACTAAACTACCAACCCAAGATCATCGGTATTGGTGTCTATATCTGGAATGCTCAAGATATCCATAAGCTCATCGAGATTTTAAAAAAAATTTCCCCACAGACAAAAATAGTTTTAGGTGGTCCGGAAGTAAGCCACAAACCTTTTCGTATAAATTGGCAATACGCCGACTATATCATCCAAGGTGAAGGGGAAATTAGTTTTTATAACCTTTGCAAAGAGATCCTTACCAATACCCCACCACAACAAAAAGTAATCAAAGCTATTATGCCTACTTTAACAGAGTTGACACTACCTTATAAATACTATTCTGATCATGATATAGCCCATCGATATATATACGTTGAAGCTTCTAGAGGATGTCCATTTGAATGTGAGTTTTGTCTCTCAGCTATAGATGAACGTGTTCGTGGTTTTGAAATGCATAAACTTTTGCAATCATTTGAAAAACTTTGGCAAAAAGGTGCAAGAAGTTTCAAGTTTATCGACAGAACTTTTAATCTAAATATCAAACTTGCTATCGAGTTAATAGACTTTTTCCTGCAAAAAAAAGAGCCTTATACCTTACACTTTGAAGTCATCCCTGATAATTTTCCACAAAGATTAAAAGAATATATCAAGAGATTTCCTGCTGGTTCGTTGCAACTTGAGATAGGCATCCAAACACTCAACGAAAAAATACTAAACAATATAAACCGCCGCATGAATCTAACAAAAGTCGAAGAAAATATACGCTTTTTAGAAAATGAAACACATGCCCATATCCACCTTGATCTAATCATCGGTTTACCGGGAGAAAGTGTTGAAAGCTTTGCCAACAATCTTAATAAACTTAAAACAATGACAACATCAGAAATCCAAATAGGCATACTCAAAAAACTCTCAGGCACGACACTTGATCGTCATGATAAACAATACAACATGATCTACAGCGATACACCACCTTACGAGATATTGCAAAATGATTTTATATCCTTTGCAAAACTACAAAAACTCAAACGTTTTTCAAGATTTTGGGATTTGACCTACAATAGCGGAAACTTCTTTCACACCATAAACTATCTTTGGAAAAAGAAGAGTGTCTATGACGGTTTTTACACCTTCAGTGAATGGATTTACACACAAACCCAATCCACATGGCAAATATCTCTGATGCGTCTTAGCGAACTACTCTTTCGTTATCTTACAGAAGAGTTACAATACGATAAAACCAAGATAGCGGATAGCATGATCGAAGACATCATCAAAATAGAAGGAAGAAAAATTCCAGGCATCCTACAAAAGCACGCATCACGCATACCAAACCTCAAACGAAAAGCAATGCAAAAACATCAAAAAAGACAGATACTAAGAGAATCATAAATAATTTTTGGGATAATATAAAGCTTTGAAAGTGGCTCCGGATGCTGGATTCGAACCAGCGACCAAGTGATTAACAGTCACCTACTCTACCGCTGAGCTAATCCGGAACAATGCTTCATTCTTTTGAAGAGCCGAAATTATACATCAATTTATTTCATTTGTCAAGGGTTTTTGAAAATTTTTATTATTTATTTTATATGGCTATAATTTGTACTATTTTCACACAAGGATACAAATATGCAAAAAACTCTTATGCTCTTACTATTTGTTGCATTATTCTCTTTGACAGGTTGTGTTAAACAACTCTCTCCACAAGGTATGACGGTGGCTATTCCAACTGCAAAAATCACACAATCTTTGCAAAAAGAGTTTCCTATCACACAAAATACACAATATGGTCAAGTCTCATTAAGTAATCCAAGTATACTTCTGAAAAGAGGAAGTGATCGTATCACAGCAGGAGCTACAGTGCTGTTTTCAAATGCTTTTATATCACAACAAAGAGGCTCTATCCAAGTATCTGGAAAACCTTATTTTGATGCAACTACAGGCAATATATATCTACACAATCCCTCTATTGAAAAATTGCAAGCAAATGGCTATAAACTTGCGAGTTATATGCAAGGAAGTATAAAGCAGATCATTTTACCGATCGTTGATGAGATATTCAAGCGAGTGCCTATTTATAAAATCAATAGATCAAGCTTACAAGGGTCATTTGTAAAAAATGTACATGTAGAAGATGGAAGTTTATTAGTAACGTTTGGATTGTAATACTAAAGAAAAAATTCTCTTTAGTATTTAATATATTGTAAGCTAAGGTTTTAAATTTAAAGCGTCTATTATGGCTTGCCCAAAATAGACGCGTCCTGGAACATTAGGATGCGTATTATCGCCAAATGTCCATTTGTGATTTATATCTACACCTGGCTCTATTCCCAATATTTTCTGAAAAAAATCAACAAAAAACCAGCCATTTTCTGCTGCCAAGATTTGCCCTTTTTCTCTATACCCCAATAACCTTCTTGGTGTATTTGGAGCTAGCGTATATACTCCACCATTTGCAGGATTATAATAATTTGGCACACCCGATGTTCCAATACCAACTGCTACATCATGTCCTATACCATTTTTTAAGTTTGCAATAAGTTCTTTTACACGGTCTTCCCAAAGAGAAATATTTTTTATGCGACAAATCTTATTAATATCCTGCGGTACAGAATTTACTTCATGCGCGTTTTTGCCACTATAAGAAACGATTTTAGATAAAGGTATCATTCTCCCATTTGTGTCTTTTGCTACTATTCCTACAGCCATGTTTTGAATATCGCCATCATATTTTCCCATAATAACAACATCACCTTTTTTAACATTGACTGCTTGGTTTATAGTGATATTTTTACCAGTAATAGTGAAGTTAATCGGATCATCTACTATCCACTTATTTGTACTTGGGTTTTCACCTGAGGTACCATTTTTTAGACCAATTTCAACAGCCCAAGTCTTTGCATCATTAGTACATGACTCATAAATAAAAAGATCAGGATTAAAGGTAATAACATCTTTTAAATTAGAATGTGCTCTAGTTGTATTTAAGAAGTCACTTGTTTCATATCCTCCCACACCTGCGTTTTGCATATAATACATATGGTTTGTAATAAAGTTAAGATGCAATTCTCCACTTAGTACTTTGAGATGAAAGTTGTGTTTTTTATCAGTCTTTAGTTTAAAGATATGCACCGCCTTAGGATTTGTTTCTCTAAAAGATTTATAAAATCCCTGATCTTGTGAAGTTTTTTTCTCAGGCGAATAGTTACCTTTAGGAATAGTATACTTAAAACGCTCACCATCAACATCTAGTTGAACAACTGTATCGATATTTGTACCGCCATAAGCAATTGCAATTTCATCAGATGCCTTTAATGATCCTCCTATATCTATACCCTGTGTATAAATTTTTAATTTTCCCTGATAACTCATAAGATCTTCTATTTCACCATCAGCTGGACCTAAATCATCTGGTCCAATTGTATTGGCTACCTCTTCTCTAAAATATTTTTCCACCTCTCCAACATAGGAAAGCTCACCCAAATAACCCTCACCATCATTACCACTATCTTCAATATTTCCATGCGTAATGGAACTACCTGCTATACAGATACGATCGTATTTAAAAAAGCTCTTTTTAACAACTTTAGTTGTACCTCCTCCACATCCTATTACAATTAATACAACTAATATGCTACAGCTTTTTAAAAAATTTTTATATGTTTTTAGAATACTCATATATTACCTTTTGCTCAATATCATTATATTCTAAC
>JALULO010000105.1 GCA_027056215.1 Campylobacterales bacterium
ATATTTTCACCTATTGGAACATAAAGTTCAGGAACCTTTTTATGCACATAACCATTTGCATTCGCAGGGTATGTAAAGTTCCATGACCATTTTTTACCTTCTAGATCAATACTAATAGCATTTGATGCATCTGGCATAGTTCTTAAAACTCTCATTGAAGTATAACCATAATAAAATAGTATAAACATCATTGCTGTCGGGATTACAGTCCATGTAATCTCTAATCCAGTATGATGTACAACATTTTCTATATCTTCATTTTTAACATTACTAGCACGATATTTCCATGTGAAATAAAGCATCGGTCCGATAACTGATATAAATAGTATTATCGAAAATACTAAGTTTATATATAGTGCTTGGTCTATATCTGCTGCAAATGTAGCAGCTTGTGATTTGAATCCTTCTAACATGTTCCCTCCCTATTCTTCGTTTGATACATGATGATCATTCACATCATCACTCTGTTTTGTAATATGACTAACATCTTTAAATTGAAAGTGATGAACATCTGTCATAACAACAATAAAGAAGAATGTAACCAAGCTCATTGCAAATATTACAGTCCAGCCAATAAGTGTTTCACCTTTTAAGTGCATATAATAAAATACAATAAGTATAGCTTTAATTAAACCTATAAATAGCTGCGCTCCAAATGTTACACTTGTTAAAAACATATGTGGTTGAATAAATGTAATAGTTGTTAACAGTAAAAGTCCAACTATTACTTTATAGTATCTTGCTCTATCTTCGTAGTATTGTGCATCATTATTAGTGGCCATGTAAAACTCCTGAAATATCTCCAGCACCTATCATATAAAAATATGGGAAAACAAACACCCATACAAGGTGAACAAGATCCCAATAAAGTGCAATATTAAAATATAAAATAAAGTGCTGTGGTGTAACTTTGCCAGCATTAATACGTTTAAGTAACCATAACATAAGCCCTATTCCGATAATAATATGAAATCCGTGTAGTCCAGTCATAGTAAAGTACATACCGAAAAACAGAATCTCACCTAAAGGCTTAGAATCAGGGTTTCCTGCTTGAAGCGCAGGTAAACCTAAAAAGATACCTTCATGGTAATCCTCAGTCCACTCAACACCTTTAATAGCCAAGAATGCAAAAGCAAGTAACATAGTTGCATAAATCATCAACTTTGCACCTTTGATATCGCCATGTTTCATCTTCAGTAGACCTAGACCCATAGTGAGTGCTGAGATCAAAAGAACAACTGTATTTGTTCCACCAAGCAATACACTAAAATCTGATGATGCTACAATAAAATCATCATGATGCAATGAAAAATAGTAAGTTAATACAAGAAACATTGCTCCAAACATCATAATTTCTGTGAGCATGAAAAGCCAGAACCCTAGCTTTGCACCATAAAAATCACCTTGCCAACCTTGAACTTCGTACTGCTTTCCATCGCGAGTAGTCGCGATTTCTGGCACATATTCGTGCCCATGTTCTTCGTGAGACATTAGTCAATCCTTTGCATAGTTTCTGAGTCAAATTTAACAACTGGTTCACCATGATGATACTCGTATGGTCTAAAGTCAACATAAGGAACTTTAGCATGGTTTTCTAATGGTGGTGGTGAACTTGGTAGGTGCCACTCTAGCGTAGTTGCGTTCCAAGGATTAGTCCCTGATGGTTCACCATGTTTCATACTACTAATAAAGTTTGTAAACATATAGATAAGACCTGTAATAAAAATTACTGCACCAACGAAAGAGATTTGATGGTAAATTTGAAATTCAGGTAAATAATCAAAATATCTTCTTGGCATACCTTCGTAACCAGCGATAAACATTGGGAACCAAAGTACATTAAAACCTACAAAGTTTAGCCAAAATCCAATTTTTGCTTTTCTTTCATTTAGCATTCTTCCAAACATAAGTGGGAACCAATAATGGATACCAGCGAATAGTAAGAAAACAACTCCACCAAGAATTGCATAGTGGAAGTGTGCAACTGAATAGTAAGTATCTTGTAAGTGAATATCTGCACCAATCATAGCGATAGTAACACCTGTAAGACCACCAATAACAAAAGTAACCATTGTTCCAAGTGCCCATAGCATTGGTGAATCAAGTGTTATTTTACCTTTGTACATTGTAGCAACCCAGTCATAAAATTTAATACCTGTTGGAATAGCAACAAAGAATGTCAAGAATGAGAAAATAGTTTTTGCTAAATCTGACATACCTGAAGTAAATAGGTGGTGACCCCAAACAAGATAACCAATACCTGCAATTGAAGCAGATGAAAGCGCGATTGTACGGTAACCAAAAACTTCTCTTCTTGAGAATGTTGGAATAATTTCAGACATAATACCAAATGCTGGTAAAATCATAAGATAAACAGCAGGGTGAGAATAGATCCAAAATAGGTGCTCAAAAAGTACAGGATCTCCACCTTTAGATGGATCAAAAATACCAATACCAAAAATTTTCTCTAACATCGCCAAAATAAGAGTAATACCTACAACTGGTGTTGCAAGAAGTTGAATCCATGCAGTTGCATATATTCCCCATACAAAAAGTGGCATCTTAAAGAAGTCCATACCTGGTGCACGAAGACGGTGAATTGTTACAAGAAAGTTAAGACCTGTAAGAATAGAAGCCATACCTAGAACAAACGCAGCAACTAGTGTAGTAATTACATTTGTATTTGTATTTAAACTATAAGGAGCATAAAATGTCCAACCTGTATCAGCAAAACCATTTCCTGTCCACAATGATGACAGTGCTATCAAAGCACCAAAAATATATAACCAAAATGTAAACCAGTTCAAACGAGGAAAAGATACATCTTTTGCACCTATCATTAGTGGCATTACTATATTTCCAAATACTGCAGGAACTCCTGGAATAATAAAAAGGAAAATCATAATTACACCATGCAGTGTAAATGCTTGGTTAAATGTATCCCCATCTAATATCTGTGCACCTGGTGCAAATAGTTCTATTCTCATTGTAAGTGCTACAAACACTGCAACGAAAA
>JALULO010000106.1 GCA_027056215.1 Campylobacterales bacterium
TGAATATGGATGATATCATGGGTGATTTGGGATCCATCTTTGAGTCTGTTTTTGGTGGTGGATTTGGTGATTTTAGTTCAGGTGGAGGGCGAAGATCTTCACAAAAGTATCCTTTAGATATCGAAACTGAAATAACACTGGAGTTTAATGAAGCTGTATTTGGTTGTGAAAAAGAGATACAATATACATATAAAGCTGTGTGTAAAAGTTGTGATGGTACTGGTGATAGGGATAAAAAACCTTCTACCTGTTCTGAATGTGGTGGAAAAGGACAAGTTTATTATCGTCAGGGATTTATGACATTTGCCCAAACTTGTGAAAGATGTCATGGAGAGGGTAATGTTGTCGCCAATAAATGTCCAGATTGCGATGGCAAAGGATATGTTGAAGAAAAAGCATCGACTACAGTGCAAATCCCAGCAGGTATAGACCATGGAAATCGCATACGTGTTGGACAAAAAGGCAATATGGATGAACACGGTCGCAGAGGTGACTTATATGTATTGATTCGGGTTAAAGAAGATGAACACTTTGTTCGTGACGGTGACAATATCTATATAGAAGTACCTATCTTTTTTACACAAGCTGCACTTGGTGGAGTGATCAAAGTACCAACACTAAGAGGAGAAAAAGAGATTACTATTCCTATTGGCGTTAAAGATAAAGAACAATTTCTTCTCAGAAGTGAAGGGGTTGAAAATGTGCATGGTGGTCGCAAAGGTGATCTTGTTGCCCAAATCAAGATAGTGTATCCCAAAAAGCTTACCGATGAACAAAAAGCGTTACTTGTACAATTAGGTGATTCATTTGGGTATGAGAGTACACCGCATGAAACACTTTTTGAGGGTATCGTAGATCGTGTTACAAACTGGTTTAAAAAGGAGAAATAATGGAGTGCGAATTTCCAACAGTCAATGCCAATCCAAATGAATTTAGAGAAATCTTTGAAAGTGTTAAAACCATAGCGATTCCAGGTCTTTCTCCAAATGAAGAGAAAGATAGCCATAGAGTTGCAAAATATCTTCAAGAACAAGGCTATAAAATCATCCCTATCTATCCTAAAGAAGAGACTATCTTAGGTGAGAAAGTGTATCGCTCACTCGATGAAGTGAACGAAAAGATTGATATGGTAGATATGTTTCGTAAACCAGCAGTTGCTGATGCTATTGTTGATGCTATTGCCAAAAGAGATGATGTGAAAGTTTTATGGTTGCAAAAAGGGATTGTAAACAATGAAGCAGCAAAAAGGGCAGAAGATTTAGGGCTTACTGTAGTACAAAACCGTTGTACTATGGTTGAACATAGAGGATTATTCTCATAGATGATAGCATTAGCAAAAATAGAAGAGGCGTATGAAAATATAAAAGATATAGTTGTAAAAACGCCTTTTACACACGCACCTTTGTTAAGTAGCAAATGTGATACAACGGTATATCTGAAGAAAGAAAACTTACAGCTTACTGGAGCTTATAAGTTAAGAGGTGCTTACAATAAAATCGCTTCTTTATCTGATGAAGAGAGGAGTCATGGTGTGATTGCTGCAAGTGCAGGAAATCATGCACAAGGTGTAGCTTATAGTGCACGTATATTTAAGATACCTGCAACTATTATCATGCCTGAAGCGACGCCACTTTTAAAAGTACAAAGTACCAAAGCTTTAGGTGCTGAGGTCGTTTTACATGGAGAAAACTATGATGAAGCATATGCCTATGCCCTTAACTATGCAAAAGAGCATACATTAACATTTATCCATCCTTTCGCTGATGAAAAAGTTATGGCAGGGCAGGGTACGGTTGCCCTAGAGATGTTTGAAGAAGTACCTGATATAGATATATTAGTGGTTCCTATTGGCGGAGGTGGATTGATTAGCGGTATAGCCTCTTATGCGAAACAAATCAATCCAGATATCAAAATCATCGGTGTTGTTGCCAGTGGTGCGCCTGCCATGTTACACTCTTTTCATGCTAAAAAAGCACTTGATTCTACATCAGTTCGTACTATTGCTGATGGTATTGCTGTACGTGATGTAAGTGCGAAAAATTTAGAAATTATCCTTGAAGTGGTAGATGATATTGTCAGTGTAGATGATGAAGAGATAGCCAGTGCTATTTTGTATTTGTTAGAAAAGCAAAAACTGGTTGTTGAAGGTGGTGGAGCAGTTGGTGTAGCAGCGATTATGCATCATAAAATCCACTATACTTCCAAGAGTAAGATTGCGACTATTTTAAGTGGTGGCAATATCGATGTTCAGATGCTTTCACTTATCATCGAAAAAGGGTTGATAAAAGCCCACCGGAAGATGAAGCTTATTGTCACACTTATTGATAAACCAGGAGCGCTCAGAGGTTTAACAGATATCTTAGCAGATGTGGGAGCAAATATCATCCAGATTGATTATGATCGTACATCTACGAGTCTTTCTTATGGTGATGCAAATGTTACACTTGCTCTTGAAACAAAAGGTGGCGAACATCAGCACATTGTACGTACAAGATTAAAAGAAGAAAATTATCGTTTTATTGAAGAGATGAGAGGATAGTTTTCCTCTCTATGAGTTCAAATCTCCTATGAGACTTTTTTAAGGTTTTGGTTATTATGCGGTAGGTTGGAAAATAGTCCGTTTGAAACGATCATGCACTGCTTTGTGATTTCGAAGATTTGATCATCATCAAGAGGCCAAGTGATGAGGTGATAAGTATTGTCTTTTTCATAGATGATATTGTACTCTTTTAGTAGTGTCGCTGCAAACTTTTCTACGATAGTATCATAGTGATTTAAATCATGTTTATATTCAAAGATATATAAAAGTCTACTAATCTGCTCTTTTGTTCCTTTACCGTCGTTCTTGATGAGAAACAAAATCATACCAGGTATAAATGTATCATTTTTACGTATTCTGGTATTTATAAAGTTACTAAGGTGTTGATAGTGCATCTGAAACCTTTTTATTTACAGCATACTCTTTTTTGTCATATTTAACAATAAAAGTCATAAAAATATGACAAAAAAGGATCTGATGTTAAATCAGGTAACAAAATATTATGAATCCAATAAAAGATGCAATAACGATTCAATCGGTGCAAAAACAATCTGTGCAAGTGGTGTTGCAATGATGATGATTAAAATGATCATGCCATATTGTCCAATAGCTTGAAATTTATTTGCAAACGTATGATAACCTCTTTTTTTTGCTTCATAAACCACTACATGAGAACCATCTAGTGGTGGAATGGGGATTAGATTAAAGATTGCAAGTACAATATTGTAAATAACAGTATATGTTAGGAGTGCGTGGATAAATAGCGTCCATAAACTTGTTGGAGAGGGGATGAAATGTAATACTATAGTTGCTACGATAGCAAGTATAAAATTATAACTAACTCCTGCGAGACTAACGGCAATCGCACCATTGTATCCTCCATTTCGGATGACAGTTGATATGTCTATTGGGACTGGTTTTGCCCAGCCAAAGAGAAAACCTGCGTGTGAAAAATACAAAAGGGCAGGTACTATAATCGTTCCCACTAGATCTATATGAACCAAAGGGTTGATACTAAGTCTACCTTTGCTTTTTGCTGTGAGATCTCCATAACGATAAGCGATATAGCCATGCATGATTTCATGACCTATGATAGCGATAGCCAATGCAATGATTATTGCAGATATCTCAACAATTTCAACTGTATTCATTATTCGAGACTTACGTTTTTATTGATATATTTTGGATCATCCTGTAGGGTATCAACAAATTTACCGATACGATCCCATCTTATTTTATACTGTTTATCCCATGAAAAGTAGATAAACCATGGTTTTCCTTCTACCAGGCTATAAGGTACTGGTCCCCAAAATCTACTGTCATTTGAGTGGTCTCGGTTATCACCCATCATAAAAAAGTAATCTTTGTCTAGTTTGATAGGTGGAAAATTAAATATTTGTGGAGGATAAAGTCCATCGTCTTTGATTTGAGGATCGTTTTGAATTCCTCTAAATTGGTGACGATAAGGGTTTTTCACCCATAATTTACCATCCATATCGATGATATTTTCTTTTGGATAGTGAGATTTTATATATTTATTTCCCTCATGTGGACGAAGGTAGAGGATTTTATCTTTTACTGTTAGGATATCTCCGCCTACGGCAACACAACGTTTTACAAAGTGTGTATGATGATTGAGTGGATAACGAAAAACAACGATATCACCTCTTTGGGGTCGCTTACCTTCGAGGAGATGTCCATTGTTATTAAAATCAGGAAGGACAGGAACTTCAATCCATGGAATATGGGGTGTGGGTATACCATAAGCAAATTTTTTGACAAAAAGATGATCACCTATCAAAAGTGTACGTTTCATAGAGCCACTGGGAATCACAAATGCCTGTGCAACAAAAAATATAATCAAAAGTACGATAATAATCGTACCAGTCCAGCTATTTGCAAATTTTTTAAATTTATGAATCATCTATCTTTTCCTCGCAGCAGTAATAGTATTTGCCAGTAACATGGCAATTGTCATAGGTCCAACACCACCTGGAACAGGTGTGATATAAGAACACTTGGGGGCAACATTTTCAAAGTCAACATCGCCAGTTAGTTTACCATTTTCTCGTTTATTGATACCTATATCGATAACAATAGCACCATCTTTAACCATATCTTCTGTGATAAGATTTATCTTTCCCACACCAACAATCAAGAGATCAGCACGTTTGGTATGCTCCGCTAGATCTTTGGTATGAATATGACATATATCGACTGTTGCAAATTTGTTTAAAAGGAGGTTCATCATAGGCTTTCCGACGATATTACTTGCACCTACAACACAAGTATCCATACCTTTTGGATCAATGTTATATTCTTCCAATAGTCGCATAACGCCTATTGGGGTACAAGGTGCAAAACAATCTAAGTCCAGTACGAGATTGCCTACATTAAAAGGATGAAAACCATCTACATCTTTTTGAGGAGATACGCTTTGCAATACTTTTTGTGTATCGATATGTGGGGGAAGAGGAAGTTGGATGAGAATACCGTCAATATTTGGATTAAGATTCATCATCTCAATCGTTTCGATGATTTTATCTTGTGAAATGTCGCTAGGCATTTTGTGCGCTATGGAGTAGATACCTGTTTCTTCACAGGCTTTTTCTTTCATCTTTACATAGGTGTGACTTGCCGGATCATCACCAATCAAAACAACAGCAAGTCCGGGAGTAATCCCTTTTTCTTTTAATGATGTGACATCTTCTTTTGCTTGTTTTCTGATTTTAGCAGCAAGGGTTTTCCCATCAAGTATTTGCATCAATTACCTTTATAATTTTTGTGATATTATAGCATTTTTATTTAAAGGAAGGCTCTGTATGCGTATGTGGATATATTATCTATTTTTGATACCTGTTCTATGCCAGATATTGTGGGCTGATGAGAGTTTTCTTTCAAATGATGAATATGCGAAGATGCTTTATAAAAATCCCCGTGGTATTGGCTGTGACCGTTGCCATGGTAGTAAGGGAGAAGGTAAAATCATCGCTTCTTATATATCAAACGGCAAGAAAAAATTTATCAAGGCACCGGCTATAAATCATCTTTCAATGAATGTTTTTAAAAAAGCACTTAGTAAAAGTTCACGCCTTATGCCTGAATATTTCCTTACAGATGAAGAAAAAGCATATCTTTATTTTTATCTGACAAAAAAAAACTCAATTAAAAAGGCAAAAAAATGACAACGACAAATTCTGCAATAGCATATGAATCAGCAAAAAACGTGATTCCGGGGGGTGTGGATTCACCTGTTCGGGCATTTAAAAGTGTAGGTGGAACACCTCTTTTTATAGAGAAAGGAGAAGGTGCGTATCTGATTGATATCGATGGAAACAGATATATAGATTTTGTACAGAGCTGGGGACCACTTATCTTTGGTCACTGTGATGACACTATAGAAAAGGCTGTTGTCGATGCTGTAAAAAAAGGACTTAGTTTTGGTGCACCAACGGTTGTAGAAACAGCATTGGCAGCTGAAATCACAGAGATGTTTGAGAGTATCGATAAAATACGCTTTGTTAGTAGTGGTACAGAAGCGGTGATGAGTGCTATTCGTTTGGCAAGAGGTTTTACGGGGCGTGATAATATCGTAAAATTTGAGGGATGTTACCATGGGCATAGTGATTCATTACTCGTTCAAGCAGGTAGTGGGGCTGTCACTTTTGGTACGCCTTCATCACCGGGCGTTCCAGCAGATTTAACAAAACATACTTTATTAGCCAGATATAATGATATACATAGTGTACGGCAATGTTTTGAAAATGCAAATACGCAGATTGCTTGTATGATCATAGAACCGATCGCTGGTAATATGGGTTTAGTTCCTGCTAAAGAGGAATTTTTACAAGAACTTCGTGCTATATGTGATGAATATGGTGCATTACTGATTTTTGATGAAGTGATGAGTGGATTTCGTGCATCCATTCGTGGTGCACAGGGAATCACTTCTGTAAAACCGGATATGGTGACTTTAGGAAAAGTGATCGGTGGTGGCATGCCTGTTGGCGCTTTTGGTGCTCGTGAAGAGATCATGGATAAACTCTCTCCAGATGGACCTGTTTATCAAGCAGGTACACTTAGTGGCAATCCAGTTGCTATGAATGCAGGGCTGGCATCTTTATTGAAACTCAAACATAATCCTTCTATTTATACCACACTAGAGCAAAAAGCGACACGTTTGGTGGAAGGTTTTAAAGAGGGCGCAAACAGTGTTGGCATCACGCTACAAGTAGATGTTAGAGGTAGCATGTTTGGTTTCTTTTTTAATGAAAAAGAGGTTGAAAACTTTGATGATGCACTCAAAAGTGATACAGATCTTTTTGCCTCTTTTCACCAAAAAATGTTAGCCGAAGGTGTTTATCTTGCGTGTAGTCAGTTTGAAACAGGCTTTATATCTACTGTGATGACGGATGCGATGATCGATGAAGTGATTGCAAAAGCACAAAAAGTTTTTAAAGAGATTGCATGAGTGATAGTGAACCAAAATATAAAAAGTTTATCGAGGGAGCTGAGCAGCTTTCCTTGGGAGTTTCAATCGTTGTAGCAATACTTTTAGGTGTTGGTGCTGGTATTTTGATGCGTAAATATATAGGATATGATTGGCTTTTTTGGTTAGGTGTTTTCTGGGGTATCGCAGCTGCCGGCTTAAATATAAAAAAAGCCTATACCAAGCAGAAAAAAGAGTTGGATGCACTAAAAGATGATCCAAAATACAAACACTATAACCAAAATCAAGATGATGATGACGAGGATGAAAAGTATTAAAAAGCTTATATATTGGATAGTTGTTGTTGACTTTTTTTTGATTGCTTTGTCCTTAAGCAAAAGTATAAATTGGCTTATCAGTTCTCAGACAGCATTTGTGAGTTCTTTCATAGTAACATTTGCCTCTTTTTATGCGTATAAACGTATGATTAATACTAAAATAGCATCTGGGGATATACCTCCTGAAGATCGTGATGAATTAGATATCATCGATGATGAACATGAACTTTATGAGGAAGATGAGATGGAAATTGATTTGAAGAGTGTGATAAAAGAAGAGAGAGCCAGATTGGGAGGGATTAAAAGTAGTGCACAAAATGTTGTAAAAACATTCGCTGCACTGGTATCACCTTTGCGTCTTGGAGCATATCTTTTTTTAATATTTTCATTTTTATATATTAATCATCATGGATATTTGGAAATATGGGGTTATGTAAGTGGTTTGATTATCGTACCGCTAGTGGCATTTGTAGTGCAGACAACCCAAATAAAAGCAGAAGCCTAAAAAGGCTTTCTACTCTTCGATATAGTTTTTAAGTTTTCTACCTACTTTAGGGTGTTTTAGTTTTTTGATAGCAGAGTTTTCAATCTGTCTTACACGCTCTCTTGTGACATTTAACTCTTTTCCAATCTCTTCTAGTGTTCTATCACTTTCATCATTTAAAAGACCAAAACGCATTCTTACTACGGCACGTTCACGCTCATTTAACTGATCTAATACATCATCTATCTGATGTTTAAGGTCATTTTTAAGCATAAATTCTATAGGGGCAACGGACTTTTTGTCTTCAACAAAATCTCCAAATTTTCCATCATCTTCATTACCGATAGGTGCTTCAAGAGAGATAGGCTCTTTGGTGATTTTGATAACATTTTTCACTTTATCCACGCTAAGTCCAACTTCTTCAGCGATTTGATCAAGATCAGGTTCTTTTCCAAACTCTTGTAGGTATTTTCTGGTTATTTTATTGATACGGTTGATGGTTTCAATCATGTGAATTGGAATACGGATTGTCTTTGCTTGATCTGCGATAGCACGGCTGATTGCTTGACGAATCCACCAAGTAGCATAAGTTGAAAACTTATACCCTTTTTTGTACTCAAATTTATCAACTGCTTTCATCAACCCAATGTTACCTTCTTGGATAAGATCAAGAAATGGTAATCCTCTGTTGGTATATCTTTTAGCGATAGAAACGACAAGTCTAAGATTTGATTTTGACATTCTTGTTTTGGCTTTATCAGCAATTGCTTTTCCTCTTTTGATTTGTTCAAGAATCTCTTTGAGTCGTTCAGGTTCGAGATCAAAACTATCTTTACTCGCTTCTTTTGTTTGGAAAAGTTTTTTGATTTCCATATACGTAGATACCATTGTTGCCTCTGGCACTGAAGCAAGTATATCTTCTTTATTTAGGTTAATGATATTCGCGAGGATTTTTTTATGATTTTCTTTAAGTGTATCATTAAAAAGTGGTAGTTTGTATTCTAGCTTTTTAAGTTCTTTGTCGAAGCTATCATCTGTTTTAAGTGCCGTTTCCATAGACTTTACAAGTTCATTGATCAGTTTACTTGTAGGTCCTAAGTCCATAAGCTTTTCTTTTAAAATCTTCTTTTTATAAGCGAGTGCGAGGAGATGTTGAATCTCTTCTTCTGGTGAAACATTTTCATCTAATTCGATTGAAGAAACTTTTACCCACTCTTTTTTTGCTTTTTCGAGTGCCTTAAAGCTATCGTTTACTTTCTTTTCACGCTTGTTATCGCCTTTTTTGGCGGGGGCTTCTGTCTCTTCTTCTGTTTCTTCTTCCGATGCATTCTCTTCATCGTCAAAGTTTTTGAAAAGTTCTTTAACACGTCTTTCACGATTTATCAAAGCTTCTTTATAATCAAGAATAAAGTCAATCAGATACGACACGGAACAAAAAGCATCGATGATGATATCTTCTCCCAGTTCTATCTTTTTACTGATCTCTATCTCTTCTTCTTTTGTCAAAAGTGGTACTTGTCCCATCTCACGAAGATACATACGTACAGGTGAGTCACTTCTTGACCACTCTAAAAGTTCTTTCTCTTTTGCTAGATCAAATTCGTTTTCAAGTGCTTCATCTTGTAACTTTTGGCGTTCTTCCTCTCGCTGTTGTGCTTCTTGGATATTTTTGATTTTAGCAATTTCCGCAGAAGATACAATCTTTACATGGTGCTTTTGTAGTAGAGAGAGGATTCTTTTAGCATTGCTCGCTGTTGGTTGTTTTGGAAATAATTGCATAAGTTGTTCATAGGTGACATAGTCGTTTTTATGGGTGCTAAACAGCTCTTCAAGTGCTTTATTTAATTCTTTTGCAGTCATATTGCAGTGATCCCCTCGGTGTCATTTTAGGAAGAAGTCAAAAAAAATTTCGCCTTTTTACCATTGACTGTAATTTAAGGCAATAATTATACCCAAATTTACTTAGTTTCATATTAAGAAATAAAATATATTTAATTATACCTAAAATACTAACTTGGCATACTTTATGCTTTATCTTTACAAATCAATTTTGAGGATTATCATGCAAAGCGGATATTATCAGGTTACAGGAGCAATGGTTACACAGTTTAACAAACTTGATGTCATTTCTAATAATCTTGCAAATGTTAATACTTCCGGTTTCAAAAGAGACGGCATTATAATCGGTGATTTTGAGCGTATTTATCAGGAAAAACGTGATGAATTACCATTACAAAACGATACCAAAGAAGCGGCAAAGTTTTTTAACAGAACCGTTAATCGTACGCCTCGCATTGTTGATAAGTTTACAGACTTTTCATCAATGACACTCAGACATACTGGTAATCCTCTTGATTTTGCACTCAAAAGTCCAGATCTTTTCTTTGCTGTACAAACACCCCAAGGTGTTCGTTTAACACAACAAAGTAGTTTTGATATCAATGCACAAGGTGATATTGTGACTAAAGAGGGATATAAACTGTTACCTGAGAATTTTACAGCTACAACCAATCGTAGTATTCATGTTCCACAAGGTAGTGCTTTAACACTGGGGGAAGATGGTACTTTGGCGCTTGATGGAAACAAGCTAGATAAAATATTTATTGCTAGGGTGAAAAACAAAAATCTTTTACATAAAGAGGGTGATACACTCTACAAAATGGATAACATAGAGGATAATAGTATCCAAGTAAATAATAGTGGTAGCTATGTTAAACAAGGGTTTCTACAGATGAGTAATGTTAATGCTATAGATGAGATGGTTTCCCTGATAGAAACAAATAGACTTGTAGAGATGTATCAGCGTGTGATGACAACACAAATGGATGACTTAAATAGAGATGCGATTACGAAACTTGCGTCCACCAGAGCATAAGGAGTTTAATAGGTTATGATTAGATCATTATATACAGCGGCAACGGGGATGCTGGCACAGCAAACCCAGATTGATACTACATCAAATAACATTGCCAATGTAAACACAATCGGTTATAAAAAACAGCGTGCAGAATTTGCAGATCTGTTTTATCAGGTTATGGAGTATGCCGGTGTTGGTTCTGGTACAACACTGGGATCTCCAACCGGTATAGAAGTAGGGCTTGGTGTACGTCCAACAGCGATTACCAAGCAGTTTACGCAGGGTAACTTTAAAGAGACAGGAAACAATCTAGATATGGCAATCACTGGAAGCGGCTTCTTTCAGATTGAATTGCCTGATGGAAGTACTGCCTATACACGTAATGGTGCTTTTAAAGTGGATGGAAATGGTACAGTGGTTAACAGTGACGGGTATAAACTATTACCGGAAATCACGATACCGCCAAATGCTGTAACAGTGGCGATAGGAACAGATGGAACAGTTTCTGTTTTACAAGCAGGGGATACTGAACCAAATCAAGTTGGACAGATAGAACTTGCAAATTTTATCAATCCTGC
>JALULO010000107.1 GCA_027056215.1 Campylobacterales bacterium
ATATCGGTTAATTTACAATATCTTTTAGAGAAAATATAAGTAAAAAAAATCTTTTATTTTTACAAAGTTTGTTTTTGATATCATGATAGAACTTACAAACCACTATAAAGGAAAGGTGATGGGATGGAGAAAATTGGCGATTGTTGGCTTGATGAAGAAAGTTTTTGTACCTGCTAAAAAACAAGAGCATAAAGAAGAGGTTAACACAGCAAAAGAAGAGCTTGTCAAAGAAGTTGAAGTTAGTACGGTTGAAGAAAAGGTTGTTGTAGAAGAAAGTGTACAAAAAACAGCTGAAAAAGAGTTTCCTAAAGTAAAAAAAACTGAGACAAAAACTATAAAAAAAGAAGTAACTGCCTCAGAAAAAGTCAAATCATCACCATCTCAGACAACGGCTACTAAAGCAGAAAATGTTGTAAAAGAAAGTACAAAAACGAAACCCAAAATACAACCCAAAAAAGAACCGGAGAAAAAGAAGGTTGAGAAGCAAAGTACAGTGAAAAAAACTGCTACAAAGCCAAAAGGCAAAACCACACCTTCAAAGCGTGATCAAAAGATCGCTCTTTATACCAAAGATATCAAAAAACATTTAGGTAGTGTAGATGAAGATTTTTTGGCGATTGTTGTTAAAAATCTTGGACCTTCTATCTACAGAAAAGATGCTGAAAGTGTAGCTTGCAGTGATCCAAAAGAGCTTGAAACAGTAAAAAATAACTTTTTGGTCAAAAAACTTCAACTAGCAAAAGAGGATAAAGAAGCTTTGGATAAAGCAGTTGCAGATGTTTGTCAGCAGTTAAAAGGTGTGAGAACAAAATACCGTGCAACTTTTTACTATATGCTTGCAAAAAATCTTAAAAAAGAGTCTTTGTTAAGCTAAAGATTGAATCGCTTCGATAAACATAGGGCTATCGTTAAGGCACTTTGCAACGCGGTAGTCTGTAAATCCCAAAGTAGTGGCAACTTCTCTATACTCGATATCTAACTCAAAATCCGTTTCTGAGTTATCAAGGATAAAAGAGATAGGATAGATGATCACTTTTTTGTTTCGTAACTCTTCAAGTTTCCCTTCTAAAGAGGGTGATAGCCATTTCATCGGTCCTAGTTTTGACTGATATGCCAGGTGGATATTTTTAAAGTTTAATCCCTGCTCATCTAACATATCATGGAGTATATTGACATTTTCAATCACTTCTTTTTGATAGGGGTCTCCACCATCGATAATCTTTTGTGGCAGTGAGTGTGCGGAAAATATCAAATCAAAATCGTTTGCCTTATCACTTTGTAGTGTCTGTTTGATTTGTTCGATGATGGATTGGTTATAGTGTTCATTTTTATAAAAACGTGTGATGATCTTCATGTTTGGTGCAAAGTTTGCTTTATCTAGTGCGGCATAAAGATCTTCAAGCGATGACTTGGTTGTGGTCGATGAGTAGTGCGGATAAAGGGGTATCACGGTGATTTCTTCGACACCTTTTAGTTGTAGCCACTTTACTTCTTCAAAAGCAAAAGGGTGCGTGTAACGCATGATATTGATCACATGATGATCGGGAAATGCTTTTTGCACGTTTTGTAAAAATAACTCTGTATTGGCGACCAGTGGTGAAACGCCACCTATCTTTTTATAGTTCTCTTTGGCTTCTTCTTTTCTGTTTTTGACGATAGAAGATGCGATGTAACTGCGTAAAAGATTACTTTTTACAGTGATGATATTTTGATCATTGAACATATTGTGCAGAAAAACTTCTACTTCATCAAGATTTCTGGCAGCGCCCATATTTAAAAAGATAAGTGCTTTGTTCATACGATATTGTCTTGGATATAAATCTTAAAACCTTTTTCGTGTTCTAGTAAATCTATTTTACCATTATGTGCCTTGATGATTTCAAGAGAGAGTGCAAGTCCTAAGCCATGACCTTTTGTTTTAGTCGTTTTGAAAGGTTCATAGAGAATATTTTTATCTTTGATCGCAACACCTGTATCTTTGATCGTGATACAACTATACGTATCCTGATGTTCATATCCAAATGTTACTTTTCCATGTTCCTCTTCTATCTCTTCTATCGCATCTATGGCATTGTATAAAAAGTTTTGCATCACGATAGAAAGTAGATCCAAATCTGCATCTATGGTGGTATGTTTGGGAAAGTCTATCTCCAATGCAACTTCTTTGGTATATCCGTAGTTCTCAAACGCTTCTCTTATCTCTTCTTCAAGATTTTCAAGAGCAAGGGGATGGGTGTTGATTTTGATACCTTTGGTAAAAAGGAGGGTAGATTTTATGATCCTCTCAACACGTGATATGGCACTTTGTATCTCTTTGACAAGTGGTTTTTGTTTCATATCTACACGCTTGATCAATGTAGATGCCATGAGGGAAATCGAGCCGATAGGGTTGCGTATCTCATGGGCTAGATGGGCGGCGACTTGCCCCATAGAAGCTAGTCGTTCACTTCTCTTTTGTGCTGTGATATCTGTTGCAGATATAATGGTCTTGGTATCTACTTGGTTTATTTTGACAACAAAAATCTTATTTTTATAACTTATCTCTTGATCTCCATGTGAGAGATCAACAAGTTCCAAAAGCTTAGATACAGACCTTGAAGCACTATTTTGAAAAAAGATATTTTCTTTTATCTCATCTTGGAGTATCCAGGTTGGATTTGGTTGTGATTCTACGATTTGTACGATTACATTTTGTAACCCTATAAGTGATGCGTTAAGAAGTTTATACTCTTTTTCCAAATCATATGTACGCTCGATAACACTTTCGATACCCTGCTTAAATGCTTCTTTAGTCTCATGATCGAGTTTATCAAGTATTTTTTTGTCAATCATAAAATATCCTCTATTTAATAAGGAATAGTATATCATAACTATACAGATATATGAGGTTCATCAAGGGAGTGTAAAACAAACGATCATGATAAGACGTACATTTAAAAAGGGAAATAAAAATAGTAAAATTGATGCCTTGATCACCAAGTATAAAATACCAAGAGAGTATCTCTCCGTCAATCGTAAATCCATATCAAAAGGTGTGTTTTGGGGACTCCTTTGGGGTTTTATCCCTATGCCTTTTCAGATGCTTGCAGTCCTCGCAACAACGCCTTTTGTCAAGTTCAATGTTCCCATCGCCATCTCCATGGTGTGGCTAAGTAACCCCATCACCATGCCTTTTATGTACTACATGGAGTATAAAACAGGTCTCTTTATCCTTGGTCGTAAAGATTTGTGTGATGTTCAGCTTACCCTAGAGTGGTTTCAAAACAACTGGGACAATATCGTAGTACCATTATATGTAGGCACCATCCCTTACTCCCTTCTAGTCTCTTTTATCATTTACCTTATCATCAACTATCTTTGGATATCTTCCGTGAAACGAGAAAAACCACATCGGTTTAAATAATCGTTTACTGTTTTATCTAAACTCTATATAGACATTGTCAAAAAAGTCTTTGATGGGTAATAGTGCGTTTTCATCTTGGCTGAGGTAAAAGAGACCTGCTGCTACACTTAAAACAGTTACTATGGCAAAAAAGATTTTGATTTTACTGTATGGTCTGTCGCCTTTGATGATGCCAGTTCTTGCGTTTATGGCGAAGCGGTATGCTTTGTTTTTGTAGCGAAAGTGGGCTGTCCAGACAGGTAGAAGGATGTATTTAAAGGTATTGTGTCCATAGTAGATTTGGATGCGTTCTATCTTTTGGTGGTCGCCTCCTATGCGTGCTCGTACGGCTTCTCTGATCTCATACTCCATGTAGGATTTTGCGTATTCAAAACCATCATCGAGTGCGACTGAATAGGTTTCACTTTCAAATCCGCTGAGGTATTTGTCATCGTAGTTAACAAGGTTGTCCAGATCCCACGGTTGCAGAGCATCTGCTATCTTTCTAGGAAGGGTTTTGGTTGCACCGATGAGTACATCATCAAAATCACGTGCTACTTCTCCTTGAACGGGTGTCCATTCGATACGTGGTTCCATCTCTTCTACATCTTCTTGTCTACCGTTGATGAAAACAGTTCTATTGACACGTTCATAGTAGGTATCTCCTCTGTATCCTTGAAAGTGTGTGTTTGTACTAGAATCATACGTCCAGTAGGGTAAGTAGATACCTTCAAATGTAGAATCACTTTGTGTAAAACGGCTTAATTCTTGTGGTGCGAACCAAAGTGATCCGACCCACTGTTTAAAAATCTCTTTAGCCTTTTTTTGATTGATTTTAAAAGGCAGGAGTGATTTTGGTGCTAGGGGCATGAAGATGTCGAGGTTGGTAACGATAGGGGCATCACAGTAGGGACATCGTGTACTTCTTATGTGTGGATCGAGTGAAAATGTAGCAGCACAAACAGGACATTTGATCTGTTTTGGAGCTTTTAAGTCATATTTTGGACGATGGGAAATCTTTTGTAAGGCATCTTCAAGATTGTTCTCATAGATGGGTAGGTGTGGCGGATAGAGATAGTTTAGTGCACCACAGTACTCACACTTTAAGGCGTTTTCATCTGCACAAAATACAAGCGAAGCCCCACAACTTTTGCAAGGAAAGGTTTTTTGTGTAAAATGAGTCCCTTCTTTGAGTGGGGTAAAACTCTGTGTTGCTTTACGCATCGATACTGTTTTGTTTTACTGAAGTGGTGGTGGGGTGAGCATATTGAAAAGTGTTTCGACTTCTTCTAACTTTTTTGCAGCTTCCCATTTTTCCATACCCGTAGACCACATGAGCGTATCGCCATCAATCTTTTTGGCTTTGATCATCTCCTCAATCTCATCGATACTAAAAGGACCTTGTGGTTGTTGGCTATGTGCATAATAGTACATCTTTTCAAATGGCTCAGGTACATATCCTTTGTTTGATTTTTTGTCAAAAGATTTTGAGAGTTTGTCTGCCATAGCAAAGCCAACGCCCATACCAACAACATCAGAAACACCACCATTTCCTTTTGTGAGTGATTCGGCAGTTTGAAAGTCTAGGTATTTGTGCAAATCACCGATCATACCCATCGATGTTTTTTTATCTAAAGCCTCTTCAACCATCGGTGGTACAGAGATGTTCTCAATCAAAAAACGTGGTAGTTCAAGTCCATAGTCTCCAAACTCTTTGGCTATTTTAGCGGTTACAAACTCTCCAAGTTGGTCATAGTTAGCTGCTAAGTCAAGCACTGGTATATTGGAAGATGCGACGATATCGGTAAAACGTGAGATGATGATATTTCGCAACTGTTTACTGATATCATCTACACTAAAGTGACCATTTGTACCCACGATCTCTTCGATGAACTTTTTGGGATCATCTATACGGATCTCATACGTACCAAATGCCCGCAATCGTACAGCCCCAAACTCACTATCACGTAGGATGATAGGGTTTTTTGTGCCCCATTTTAGATCTGTAAAACGGCGAAGATTACAGAAATAGACTTCTGCTTTAAATGGAGAGTTAAATCCATGATCCCAGTGTTGGAGTGTGGTAAGGATTGGAAGGTTATGGGTATCTAGTTCATAGATTCCAGGTCCTAAAACATCGGCGATTTCACCTTCGTTGACAAAAACGACGGCTTGGGCTTGTCGGACAGTTAGTTTTGCGCCATATTTGATCTCGTTATTGTAACGCTCAAATCGGTATACAAGCGTGTCATTACTCTCATCGAGCCAGTCGATGACATCTATAAATTCGCCAAATATCTTATCCCAAAATCCCATGAACTTTTCCTTTTGTTAATTATCTTCTGATTTTACCAGCCGCTAGTAGGGCATCGTGTAATTGTTCTTCAACTTTACCCAACTCTTCTTCGGCTGCACGTCGTGCTTCTTTGCCTTTTTGTGCGATTTCAAGGCTCTCTTGCATCGCGTCTATAAGTGTTTGGTTGGCTTTTTTGATGGATTCTATATCATATACACCACGCTCAATCTGCTCTTTTGTTTCTCTGTTTGCATCTTTGAGTGCTTCGGCATTTTTCTCTAAAAGCTCATTGGTCATGTCAGTTGCACCTTTGACTGCTTTTGCAGCTTCTGAACTTCTGTAAATCGTGATTGCTTGTGCGAGTTGATTTTTCCAAAGTGGCACCGTGTTTACCAAAACAGAGCTGATTTTTGAGACAAGACCTTTATCATTTTCTTGTACCATACGAATCGTTGGAAGGGCTTGCATCGCAACTTGACGTGTTAAAAGGAGATCATGGACACGACGTTCAAGATCATCTCTGGTAGCAACGATGTCTTTGAGTTTGAGTGCCTTTTGCATCTTTTTACTTTTTCCCGCTTCCTCTTCGATCTTTGGTAGCACTTCATTGTCCAAGGTTTTGAGCTTGTGTAAGCCCGCTGCGATATAGAGTTCAAGCTCTTTAAAAAATTCAAAGTTAACATTGTAAAGTCGATCAAGTGACGTGATGTCTGTTAAAAGCTGTGTTTTTTGCTGTTCGAGATTGTCAGTGATACTGTCTATCTGTTTACGTACATCTTCATAGCGTCCGATAAATTTTACAACAGGACTTGCCGCACCGAAAAGTTTGGAGAAAAATCCCTGTTTGACATTTGGATTGAGTGCATCAACGTCAAATCCTTGTATCGCTGCAACAAGATTGTTGAGTGAGTCACCGGCATGTCCGAGATCTTTGTTTTTAACACCATCTAACATACTTTCACTCACACGGTTGATATTTTCTTGTGCTTTTGCTCCATAAAAGATAACAGAGTTATGATCGTGAACATTGACTTCACTTGCGATGATATCCATCTTCGTTTGTGTTACTTCGTCACTTTCCTCATAAGGTGTGATACCTATTTTATGTACTTTGTGATCGAGTGTTGCAACTGGGTTCTTTGTCTCTTCTACCACTTCTGCTGCAAGTTCTTCTTTGACTTCTTTGGTATTATTTTGTAACTCTTCTTGCTCTTTTTGGGTTACTTTTGGTTCTTGTGTTTGTTTGTTTTGTTCATCCATCAACTATACTCCTTCTGATTTTAATTGTTTGTTTAAGGCTTCTATCTGGATATCCAGTCTGGTGATATCGTCTTCATTGAGTCTCACTTTTTGCTCTGCAATCGTCTGGGTTACACTTGTTAGTAATCCCTTGAAGTTCTCCTTTAGTGTTTCATCTATATTGTCATGTTCTAAGTTTTTAAGGTACTCTTGACTGATCTGCTCGGTTCTGTGTAGGTAGACATTGAAAAACTTTCTAGCGCGTGAGAGATCATTTGGATCTTTTTCGATAGCTTCTATCACATCTTCTGTCTCTTTTGTGACTGAGTCAATCATGTTTTGTACTTCTGGATCTTTGATGCGCTGTCTTACTTTTTTGAGTTTTTCAACACTTTTTTTTGCCCGATTGGTGATTTCGATCACCTCTTCAGCTGTGACACCGATACCCAACTCTCCAACCTTATCTTTAACAGGATCAAATCCATAATAAAGATAAAACCCGATCATCAAAACAATGCCTAATACGATACTGAGTATCAAACCATTGTTCGTTGTAAAAAAGGAGGTATAAAATGTCGCAAACGCCAAAACGATAGCTGATATGGTTTTATACTTTTGTTTTGGTGCTTTGGCAAGCAGGCTTTTGTTATAGGAGCGTTCTATCAAAAAACCACGTCTTGCTATAGTTGCACCCAAAAGATAAAGAACAGTGGCGATACCAAGTGTTAGTATAGAACCGCTTGTACCTTTTAAAAGTGCAAAAAAGAGTGCTATGATCAGAGGCAATGCAAGGATATAGAGCATCACGCCTTTGATAAAGAAAGGTTTTGAACCATCTTCTTCAGGGTTGTATCGTTTTGCTTTTGCCATACTCAATCTCCCAAAAGTTCAAAAAGAGCTTGCCACGCTACAGCGCCAAGCGAACCAAAAATCAATAAAAAACCGATAAATTTATATAATGCTGTTTGCATATTTTCCTCAACTTTTTTTGTGATTTTATTCTAACAGATTTTAAACAACATAAAGATAAAATCACCAATAAATAATTATACTCCAGTTAATTTTAAGGAAATATTATGTTCGAAGAGATAGATAAAAATTTTATACTCCATTCATATGGACGAAATTATGTTAATTTTACCAAAGGTGAAGGAGCAAAACTATGGGATGACAAAGATCATGACTATATAGATTTTACCTCTGGTATAGGTGTGGTGAGTGTGGGGCATGCGAACAAACAAGTCAGTGATGCTATCTGTGATCAAGCAAAAAAGATCATGCATGTCTCAAATCTTTTTTTGATAGAGCCTCAAGCAAAATTAGCACAGTCACTGGTTGAAAAATCAGGTTATGATATGCGATGCTTTTTTGCAAACAGCGGTGCAGAAGCCAATGAAGGTGCTATCAAAATCGCGCGCAAATATGGAGAAGAAAACGGTGAACCAAAACGCTATAAAGTGATCACCCTGAAACACTCTTTTCATGGAAGAACTATATCAACTCTCAAAGCTACAGGGCAGGAGAGTATGCATAACTACTTTGGTCCTTTCCCCGATGGGTTTGTCTATGCTGATGATATCGATCATATCGAATCACTCATAGATGATCATACGGTGTGTGTCATGATAGAGTTAGTGCAGGGTGAGGGTGGTGTTGAACCTATGGATAAGCAAGAAGTACAAGCGCTTGCAAAACTGCTTAAGTCTAAAGATATCTTGCTCGCTGTAGATGAAGTACAAACAGGCATCTACCGCACGGGAGAGATTTTTGCCTCTAATCTGTACGAGATAGAACCCGATATCATCACCGTTGCCAAAGGACTTGGAAATGGTGTACCTATCGGTGTGGTCATGACAACACATAAAGATATCTTTTCACCAGGAGATCATGGGAGTACCTTTGGTGGCGGTTATCTTGTAACCCGCGCGGCATATGAAGTGTTGGAGATTTTAGAGCGTTACAAAGATAGCGGTGGCTTAGATGAAGCGATCCTCTATTTTGAGAACAAATTGGCTGCTTTAGTGGATGCGTATCCAGACATGGTGGAAAAAGAGGTTGGACTGGGATTGATGCGTGGACTTCGTATCAAAAATGCCAAACTTTTAACCGATCTTATCACCAAAGCTTTTGCTAAAAACGTTTTGGTGCTTAAAGCTGGACGAAATACCCTGCGATTTTTACCACCTTTGACCATCACAAAAGAGGAAGTCGATGAAGGGTTTAAAAGGCTCACAGAAGCATTTGAAGTGACAAAGGTAGCATAACGTGCAATCCTTTAGCAACTATATGCAAGAGTGGCTTTATGGCAAAGAGGGTTACTATACAAAGTTTCGTACGATCGGTAAAGAGGGTGATTTTTATACAGCGGTTAGTTCTAGTATGTTTTTTGGTGGTTCCATCGCCAAACGTTTGATCTCTGTGATCGAAGAGGGATTTTTACCCAAAGATACAACCGTTGTTGAGATAGGTGCACATCAAGGGTATCTTTTAGCAGATGTTGTACAGTTTATCTATACCTTAAAACCAGAGCTTTTAGAGACGTTGAAGTTTGCTATCGTAGAACCACAGGCAGAAAATCAAAAAGCACAAAAAGCGTACTTTCAGGCATCTTTTGGTGACGTGGTGCATCTTGAGCTTTACAGCGATTTGGAAGCATTGCATTTGGATGATGCTTTTGTGATTGCAAATGAGATATTTGATGCTTTTTCATGTGAACTTGTCAAAGATGATGCGATGTTGTATGTGGATGAAAAGCGGGATTTTGTATTTGATAAACAAGATGACTTTACGAAAGCTCTTGTGCAAAAGTATGATTTGCAAAAAGGTGAAGTTGCAAGAGAGTATGAAGATTTTGCAGCTTCTATGGCTAAGGCATTTGGTCGGTATGAATTTGTCACTTTTGATTATGGCGATTTAGAGCCAAGGTCGGATTTTTCTATACGACTCTATCATAAACACCAATCTATACCATTTTTTGCATTGACCAGTTTTGTAGAGGAGGAAGCTGAAAAACCCAAAGAGATAACGCTTGATGGACTTTGGCAAGCGTGTGATATCACTTATGATGTCCACTTTAACCACCTCATAGATGCGTATAAACAAAGCGGTGCGACATTGTATATGTATAAAACACAGTTGGCAATGTTGGTAAATTTTGGTATCATAGAGTTGCTTGATATGTTGCAAAAAAATGCAGATGAAAAAACATATCAAGCAGAACTAAATCGTGCTAAAATGCTCATAGATCCCACCTTCATGGGAGAGCGGTTTAAAGGTGTGATATTTCGTAAGGGGAAGATATGATCCATATTATCGTCAATGGGGAAGATAAGAAGATTGAAGAAAACACAACTATTCAGGCACTTTTGGAAAGATTAGAGATAGCCGATAAAACCATGGCAAGTGCCGTAAACATGGATGTTGTAAAAAAAGAACAATGGGACAAACATACACTCAAAGAGGGTGACAAGGTTGAGTTTTTACACTTTGTCGGTGGTGGATGAGTAGGATTTTTTCAGAGGATAACTTTGCAGAATCTTTTGAACATCTCTGTTTTGATCATGCACAAATCATCAAAACTGAGTTTGAAGGATGTAGGTTTACAGAGTGTGATTTTTCTCATGCACTCTTTAAAGCGTGCATCTTTTCAGACTGTCACTTTAAACAGTGTAACCTAACACTGACAAATATTCTAGATACACGATTTTCCGCAGTAACGTTTGAATCTTGTAAACTCATCGGTATCGACTGGAGTCAAGCTGATTGGAGTTCCCTGACACAACAGCCACTAATCTTTCGATACACAACACTCAACAGCGCATCCTTTTGGGGACTCAACATGACAAAATGGCAGATCAGTGAATGCGATGCAAGCGAAGTCGATTTTCGTGAAGCCAACCTCACCCAAGCCAATCTCACCCACACAAACCTAAACCAAGCCCTTTTTCGAAACACAAACCTCACCGCCGCAAATCTAGCACACAGCCAAAACCTCAATATCGACATACGAACCAACACCCTCAAAAATGCAAAAATAAGCCGATACGAAGCGTTGAAGTTGCTTGATAGTTTGGATATAGAGTTGGTTGACTAGCGTAACACAAGTTCCTTTCCCAATAACACACAAAATGTTTGTTATTGCCTGTATATGACAATTAACACGCACTTTGTATGTTATTTGGAAAATATTGGTTAAAATCTGATTCTAAGTTTGAAACTATTTTAAGTTTTAGATATAATATTTTAATTTTATAAATAGTTTCATCT
>JALULO010000108.1 GCA_027056215.1 Campylobacterales bacterium
ATTCTTTGTGCTTTTTTACATTTTCTTTTATGATACTTAAGCTTAAGTTTGTATATTTTGAAAGTTCAGTTAATGTTAAACCATTGTTCTCTTCATAAATCTTTTTAATTGCATTTTTATTTAATTGCTATAAGATTTTTTATTTTGTATACTCAAAGACGTAATAATAAAATCAAGGAGAATAAAATGAAAGTTTACAAACTATCATCTATATTAGCAGTATCGTTAGTTGCTGCATCGAGTTCATTGACTGCGGATGCTGTAGAGTCTGGTATCATTCCAAATGCACAACCTGGTGAGTGTTATGCAAAAGCGTTGATTCCTGCAAAATTTGAGACACATACAGAAAAGATATTGGTCAAAGAAGCGTCTGAAAGACTACAAGTTGTACCCGCACAATTTGGTAACAATGCACAAAAAGTTTTGACAAAAGAAGCTTCTGAAACTTTATCAGTTGTTCCTGGAACATTTAAAAATACCACAGAAAAAGTACAAGTAAGAGATGAAGAGACGTATTGGAGAACAAGTTTAAAAAACAGTATCGCTGTAAGCCCTGAAATCATTGCTGCTGCAAAAGCTGGTGGTGCACCTGTTGATACATTAAATGTTGGTGAGTGTGTTAGAGAATACTTTCAACCTGCAAAATATTCTACTACAACAGAAACTTATGTAAGAAGAGAAGCTTCTGAGAAATTAAAAATCATTCCAGCACAATATGAATATACTGAAGAAAAAGTTTTGGTTAAAGAAGCGTATCAAAGACTTATCAAAGTTCCTGCAACATACGGTACAGCAACAGAAAAAGTTTTAATCGAACCAGAAAAAACAATGTGGAAGAAATCACAATGTAACGGTAGCGGTGATTGTGGTGTAATGTGTCTTGTAACAACACCTGCACGTTATAAGACAGTAACAAAAAGAGTTGTTAAAACACCTCCTACAACTAAAGTAGTTGATGTACCAGCTGTGTATAAAACTGTAAAAGTAAGAAAATTGGTTTCTCCTGCACGTGTAGAAAAAATCGCAATTCCTGAGCAAACAGCAACATATACAAGAACAGTTAAAGCTGCTGATCCAGTATTTACATGGTCAAAAGTAGGAACAGGAGCACCAAAAGCATTTAAATATACAGGTCACCAAATCTGTAAACTTGCTCGCCCGGCAGCATACAAAACAATTACAAAAACTGTTGTTGATACACCACCATCAACAAGATCTAATCCGATCCCTGAAGCATATACAAACATCAAAGTTACAACAGTTGTTAAACCAGCAGAAGTTAAGAGAATCGAAATCCCTGCAGTTTACAGAGATGTAACCAAAAGAGAAATGGTTCAACCTAGTAATGTGGTCTGGAAAAGAGTTGTTTGTAAAGCAAGCATCACTTCAAATACAATCATCGAACTTCAAAAAGCACTTAAAGCAGAAGGTCTTTATAGAGGTCCAATCGATGGTATCGTTGGAAGCCAAACGAGAGAAGCAGTTAAAGCATATCAAAGATCTAAAGATCTACCAGTTGGTGGCATAACATACCAAACACTTAAAGCATTAGGTTTGTCTAAATAATATCTATGTAAATATACAGGGTTGATTTTTAAATCAATCCTGTGTTTCTTTAACGCTAATACATTCATAAATCTTTTCCATTAGCTCCTTTGTATCAACAGGTTTTATTAAAAAATATTCGATTTGGCAATCATGCAGTTGACTTAAATAACCTATTTCACTATATGCAGAAACAACTATAACAGCCTGTTCAGGGCGAAATTTTTGAATCTCTTTTATCAAGGTGAACCCATTTACCCTAGGCATATTGATATCTGTAATTACTAAATCATAAGATCTTTTTTTATAAAGTTTTAAAGCATCAAATCCATTTAATGCAAAATCTACCTCATTAAAAATATCTTTGAAAAATGATAAATTCGTTTCACACAGTTCTTGATTGTCATCAACATACAATAAATTCATATGTTTTGCAACACTCTCTAATTTTTTAATCATACAGACACATCCTTTTGTTCTATGCCTTCTAGATCGAATATATGTATAAATTATGTTGGAGTAATTTTTTGATAAATGTGAAAGAATCGTGAAGTTTCTAAATCTCTTACATAAAGAGGAAGAAAGATGAAATAATATGTACTTACTATAATAATAACAAAAATAGGAAAAAATAGTCAGCGTTTACAAAAAGTATCATCTTCAGAGAATCTGGTTAAAGATTGACCCTCTGAAGTATAGGATTTAAGATGCGTTTTGAACGGCTTCCTGAATTTTAGCTACAATTTCTGGATCCTCTAACGTCGAAGTATCTTGTTTGATTGCTTCACCTTTTGCTATGGAGCGAAGGATTCTTCGCATGATCTTTCCAGATCTTGTTTTGGGTAAACCAGAAACTGCAACGATATCATCTGCCTTAGCGATATTTCCAATCTCATGAGAGAGAAGATCATTGATATGTTTTTTAACATTTTCTGTGACTTTACCCTCTTTTAACACAACAAAGATAAAGATAGACTCGCCTTTGATATCGTGCGGTCGTCCTACTACTGCCACTTCTGCTACATGATCATCTTCTGCTACAGCCGCTTCTATCTCTGCTGTTCCCATTCTATGACCCGATACATTGATAACATCATCTACACGACCGGTAATGGTGATATAGCCATCTTTATCCATCATCGCACCATCACCTGAAAAATAAACAGGTTTTCCATCTTTAGTAGCATCTCCAAAATAGGACTTCTTAAATCTTTCAGGATCACCCCAGATCGTTCGAATCATACTAGGCCATGGTTTGGTGATACACAAAAGCCCTGTTTCGTCAATCTCTGTCGGTGTACCATCACGGTTGATAACCTCAGCCATGATTCCAGGCAATGGGAACGTAGCACATGAAGGTTTGATCGTAGTAGCTCCTGGAAGTGGTGATATCATATGACCACCTGTTTCAGTTTGCCACCAAGTATCAACAATAGCACA
>JALULO010000109.1 GCA_027056215.1 Campylobacterales bacterium
GTGACAATATAAAGTTTCAAGCCTTGCAAAATAGTGTCATAGTGATAGATGAGGTTCAAGCGATACCATTTGATTTGTGGAAAGTATTTAAAGCAATTTTACCTACATTGTCGAAAAAACTAAATGCAACTTTTATCTTGATGAGTGCTACTATGCCAATTTTGACAGAAAAAACAGTAGCTTTGGAATTAGCAGATAAAGAAAATATTTTTAAACAAAAAAATCGTTATGTTTTGAAATATTTCAAAAGTAATAAATTAAATGATTTAGCACAAGCTATAGTGGCTGAATACAAAAAAGGTAATTCTGTTTTATGTGTTGCAAATTCTATAAAAACATCAAAGTTACTTTACAAAGAAGTTAAAAAGTTTGTAGAAGATAGTCGCTGCTTAAACTCTTATATGCTTTTTGAAGACAGGAAGAATGTTATCAAAAATATTAAAGATATAAGTAGTAACAGTGTTTCTAAAAAGATTCTTATTTCTACACAAGTTATTGAAGCGGGTGTTGATTTGGACTTTGATGTAGGGTTTAGAGAGTTTTCTCCGATTAGCTCAATCATTCAAACAGCAGGAAGAGTTAATCGTGAAGGTAAAAAAGGCATTAGTGAGATTTATATCTTTGATCTTATTACAAAAGTATATGATGCTACAATGATGAATGAGAGTAGGCAAAATCTTTTTGATGAATTGGTGGAACAAGATATTTATGAAGAGGATATTTTGATAAATGTTGAAAATTATTTTCAAGCCCTTGATGACAATAAAGGGGATAGTGGGATATTGAAAGATATAGAAAATTTTTGCTTTGATTGTATCTCGAAAAAAAACCGTGATGCTTTTGGTTTGGAAAATGATTATATTAAATCCATTGCTTTAGGTGTTGATTTGAAATTACATGAATATGACTATTTTGAAAAATCTAAAGATTTAAAAGCATATGAAAAAAAAAGAGAGAAAGAGAAAATTATCAAAACATTTCAATCAAAAGTTCTTAATATTAAAGAAAAAGATTTAAATGCATTAGGTTTTGAACTCTCTTTTAGCGATGTATTTGGTATTTTTTATATTGAAGAGGTTCAAGGAATTTATTCAAATGAAAATGGATTTCTTATTGATGATGAAAAAGAATTACTCGGATATGACTGATAATTTTTGACAACATCCTGTCAAAAATGCTATAATTGCCAATATATTGTACAAAAAGGATTTCCATGCAAGCGGTTAACTATTCACACGCTAGAAACAATCTCAAATCTCTTATCGATGATGTATGCGATAACGATGATGAGGTAATAATCACGACTAAAAATGATAAAAGTGTTGTTTTGATTTCACTCGATGAATACAACCGCACCCATGCGCAGATAAAAAAAGATGTAGCAAAAGCATTGGCACAGGTTGAGAGAGGGGATATTATGAGTATTGAAAAAGCATTTGAAAAAGCTAAGCACTCTTACCGTGCGTGAAGTCGTTTTTACGAATGAAGCTACTGATGCATTGATTGCTCAGGCAGTATATATTTTTGATCAGACGAAAAGTATGGATATAGCCGATAGGTATTTGGATGATATGAGAGATTTTATCATTTCAACACTCTTATCTTTTCCAAAAGCGGGTAGACCTGCGGAGGAGTTTGGTGCGGGTATACGAAAACTTGTTTATCAAGGATACACCATACTATATAAGATTCAAAATCAACAGATTGTTATCTTGACCCTTTTTAGAGAAAATATACCAAATGTTTGACCCATCCCTCATCACAGGTACACTCATAAACTACTACACGACTTGTAAAAGAGAAGCTTGGCTCTACTCGCGTAAAATATCAGCTGACCAATGGGATGAAAATATCCTCATGGGAAAAGCCTTAGCCGATATCAAAGAAGAGCAACTTCAACAGTTTCCATTTTCAAATCTCAAATTTGACAAGATCGGCAAACAGCGAGGGCACTATCTCGTCACGGAGTATAAAAAGAGTATGAAAAATCCTGATGCTGCCAAGATGCAACTGCTTTTTTATATGTGGCAGTTGAAAAATGCTCTTAAATTGAAAGAGATAAATGGTAAAGTTATCTCTGGAAAAAAGGTTGTGTATGTTGAAGGAAATGAAGAAAATATGGTAAGCATTGAAGCGTTAATCGATGAGGTTTCAGATTTTTTAAATACACCAAAATCACCACCGTTTGAGGAAAATCGCTTTTGTAAAAATTGTGGTTATCGAGATTATTGTTTATAGGAGAGTAGTGTGAAAAAGTATCCAGAAAAATTTAAGCCTTTGTTCTTGTATAAAAAGGAAGGTTTATTGAGGACTGAACCGTTTATGATTAAGTATCTTGAACTTGGTTTTGATGAAAATGATATAGATTTGTTGACGCAGCTTGTTTTTGACGAAGAGATAAATTCCCTGCCTTTTACAGATAAAAATGAGGGCAAGATATTTGCACCTATTCATGCTGTAATGGTTTTGGCAAAGTTAAAAGCCAAAGAGCCTTTTTATCGTCTGATTGAGGGGTTGGAGATATTTGGTGAGGATGATGATTATTTTCGTAATACTGTTTTATATTATTTAAAAGAGATAGGAGCTGATTTTTTTGATGTGTTGATATGGTATTTTTTAGATAGAAAAAATGGCATATATAATCGTATGCTTGTGTTTGAAGCTTTAGAAAATATTGTTGAAAAACAGAGTGATGAGAAGTTAGATGATGTTCTTGAAGAAGCCATTTTAGAGTATTTGAAAAGAGATGATGAACTTAATGATGGCTTAAATGCATTTGCTATTTTTGCACTTGTAGATTTAAGTGATGATACACACATAGAGCTTATTAGAGAAGTTTTTAAAACCAAGCCTGTTGATGTTTGGTACGATGGAGATTTAGAAGAAATAGAAATGAGGTTAGGTTTGAGGACAAAAAGAGATACACCCAAGCCGAGAAATATCTTTGATGTGCCTTTTGGTGGTTTTGAAGATGAGATTTTATCGCCACAAATAGCTACTCCAAAGATAGGACGAAACGACCCCTGCCCGTGCGGTAGTGGCAAAAAATATAAAAAATGTTGCATGGATAACTGATGTATGTGATACTATTTTACGACATCGCCGATAGAAGTCTCAAAGAGAAAGATAACAGCCGTCGTATCCGAAAAGCAGTTGAGAAGTATCTAAGCCGTGTGCAGTTTTCAGTATTTGAAGGTGAGATACGAGAGAGTGACCTCAAAAAACTCAAAGCACAGCTTAAAAAAGTATGTGAAAAAGAGTTAGATTCTATCGTCATTTATGAGTCAACAAGGCAAAATTATACCGATCGAATTGTTATTGGAGTTGATAAAAATGAGACTTTATTTAGCTAAAGGATAAATCAAGATGCAAAAGACGGACAGAACACATTTTTTGATGAGTAACGGACGCTTAAGGCGACAGGATAACAATCTTTACTTTGACCGTTATGATGAGGATGGAGATGTTGTGGGAACGAAGATATTGCCTATCAATGCTATCGATGAGATTTATCTGTTGGCGAAGATTGATATCGATAGTTATAGTATCTCTTTTATCGCTGACAACAATATATTGCTTCATTTTTTCAGTCCATACCAGAGTTTTCGTGGCAATCTTTTTCCCAACACTTCCAACTCTGTAAACAAAAGTGGCTTTGTGTTGCTTCAGCAGTTGCGGGCGTTTGATGATAAAAAACATAGACTTTACATCGCCAAGCAGATAACAAAAGGACAGATGCGCAATGGTGCTTCAAATTGTAAGCGATATGGGGTAAAGTTTTTTGTGGATGAGTATCTATCGGCATTGGAAAAAGCTGCGGATATTGGGCAAGTGATGGCAAGTGAGGGGGCTTTTAAGAAAAATTATTATCAAGCGTGGAATAAAATAATCAAAAATCAAAGAAGTTTTAAATTTACCATACGAAGCAAACGCCCACCAACAGATAAATTAAATAGTTTCATCTCCTATATCAATACTCGCATCTACAATATAGTACTAAGTGAGATTTACAAAACAGAACTAGACCCACGAATAGGGTTTTTACATGAGCCAAACTATCGAAGCCTGAGCTTGCATCTTGATATCGCTGAAATATTTAAACCCATCATAGGAGATAATCTCATCTTCACAATGCTCAATAAAAATGAGATAACAGCCAAAGACTTCAAAACCGACAGCGGACGGATAAGATTTACAAACGATGCCATCAAAAAAATAGAAATGAAGATGATAGGCAAACTGACAGAACAAACGATGATAGGCAAACAAAAGCTCACTTGGAGACAAGTTATAAGAAGAGAGGTAAACCAACTCAAAAAAACAATTTGTGAATATGGTGATTACGAACCGTTAATCTTATCTCCTTGAAGCTTTTTTTAAGTTTTTCAAAATAGGAACTTTGTGGGCTTTGTTCAGTTTTTAAAATAGTGTTTTAGGTAATATTTTGGTAGAAAAAATTGTAAAAAGTTGAAGAAAGTGCTATTTTTTGGGAGAGTTTTTGCTATCATGAGCACATCCCTATGGGATTTGAAACTTCTCTTTGTTGGTGACATCTTTTTTAGTGTTAGCATCATGAGCACATCCCTATGGGATTTGAAACACGTTGGAGAGCTTCTGAAAATGCAGATTTTTGTAATCATGAGCACATCCCTATGGGATTTGAAACTCGATAAACGTGCTCTACATAAACAATTTGAAGATCATGAGCACATCCCTATGGGATTTGAAACAAAGCTGTTTGGCTTCAAGAAAATCCTGAAATATATCGATCATGAGCACATCCCTATGGGATTTGAAACGGCAAAATACCCCGCCAGCGATACAAACAGGTGGCGGATCATGAGCACATCCCTATGGGATTTGAAACGATGGGAGTATGATCGTTGCAGATAGCAATCCTGACATCATGAGCACATCCCTATGGGATTTGAAACTCGATAAACGTGCTCTTCATAAACAATTTGAAGAATCATGAGCACATCCCTATGGGATTTGAAACGGCAAAATACCCCGCCAGCGATACAAACAGGTGGATCATGAGCACATCCCTATGGGATTTGAAACTAACGCTCCTCAATCAAGCTCCCACAATGCGGGATCATGAGCACATCCCTATGGGATTTGAAACATGGGTACTCTCCAAGGTCATATCCGCTAAAGTTGTTATCATGAGCACATCCCTATGGGATTTGAAACCATCGGAAGCACAACACAATCGAAAAGCATAAAATCATGAGCACATCCCTATGGGATTTGAAACTAAGCCTAAGTCGGGTGGTGGGTCGGCTCAAAAAATCATGAGCACATCCCTATGGGATTTGAAACTCCCGTGTACACTAACCATACTAACTAACTCTACATCATGAGCACATCCCTATGGGATTTGAAACCAGGTGTAGCCGATACTGTTTGTGTGTTCATTTCACAATCATGAGCACATCCCTATGGGATTTGAAACCTCCTATTTGCCAGATTCTACCTTTGCCCGTTCTATCATGAGCACATCCCTATGGGATTTGAAACCAAAATCCCCTCCACCATATCACGTCCGCTGTCGGGATCATGAGCACATCCCTATGGGATTTGAAACTCTTTCGCACTCTGATAAGCCTCCTCTTTGACTTGATCATGAGCACATCCCTATGGGATTTGAAACTGTTGCTCTCCACCGCCGCAGGCAAAAGCGCGTTATCATGAGCACATCCCTATGGGATTTGAAACTCTTTGGAAATGTGATTTGTGGTATGCCAGTACAGATCATGAGCACATCCCTATGGGATTTGAAACTATATAATGCTGGTAAGAGTGTGGATGGTGGTAATATCATGAGCACATCCCTATGGGATTTGAAACGAACTGTATATAATAATTTTGGTGAAAATTTGGAAAATCATGAGCACATCCCTATGGGATTTGAAACTACCTTTATAAAGACTGCTATAGCCTTTATATGGATCATGAGCACATCCCTATGGGATTTGAAACTAGTCTAAGTATCTATTTTATCACAATCAACTAGCATCATGAGCACATCCCTATGGGATTTGAAACTAGATAGTATCAGCTGAATCACCCTCAAACTCCAATATCATGAGCACATCCCTATGGGATTTGAAACCCACGTGAATACACCCTACCATGATCAATCTCAAAATCATGAGCACATCCCTATGGGATTTGAAACGTGCTTGGTCTTCATCATCACTTCTTTTCTCTTTAATCATGAGCACATCCCTATGGGATTTGAAACTCATGTCTGATAGTTGATCATATGATGGGGTGGTGATCATGAGCACATCCCTATGGGATTTGAAACATCCTGAAAGTACAGAAGAGCAAAAATACGGGGCGATCATGAGCACATCCCTATGGGATTTGAAACGTAGTGAATCAGCCTGTAACACATACACACATCAAGATCATGAGCACATCCCTATGGGATTTGAAACGAGTAAGTAATTACCCTGATGTAAAAATCATCTTCAATCATGAGCACATCCCTATGGGATTTGAAACTGCAGGTGGTTGTACGTCAGGGCACTTTTTATCAGGATCATGAGCACATCCCTATGGGATTTGAAACAGGCAAATGAGGCAAAAAGGGTACAGACGGATATCAATCATGAGCACATCCCTATGGGATTTGAAACTATGATCGATGATCTCTGTCCACATGCTTTTGTCTATCATGAGCACATCCCTATGGGATTTGAAACCTAAGGGGGCTCTTACGCAAGAGGGTGACCATATCGATCATGAGCACATCCCTATGGGATTTGAAACGTTTATTTTTCACCGTATCCATCAGCTCACGATCTTCATCATGAGCACATCCCTATGGGATTTGAAACTGATGGTCATCGTTTGGTCATTCCTGCTCTATCTGGATCATGAGCACATCCCTATGGGATTTGAAACTTGTCGCACCAAAATCAACTGCTTTTTTGAAACTGGCATCATGAGCACATCCCTATGGGATTTGAAACTGTGAATTTGTGGTGTCGTTGGTGAATTTTAGGTATCATGAGCACATCCCTATGGGATTTGAAACTCAGGAACAACAATCAATCCCCCAAACGTTGCAAATCATGAGCACATCCCTATGGGATTTGAAACTATCTGCTGGTATCGGCACGGGTAAAACACTAACAATCATGAGCACATCCCTATGGGATTTGAAACGACCGTGTGGACTGCCCCTGGACTACGAGGGCAGGATCATGAGCACATCCCTATGGGATTTGAAACTCAGGAGTATCCTGAATCTGATCGGAGGAAAAGAATCATGAGCACATCCCTATGGGATTTGAAACTAAAAGAGGCTTGCAAGAAAGAGGAGGAGAAGTGAATCATGAGCACATCCCTATGGGATTTGAAACTCATGAAGGATGACACTGATGTGAAGGATTTTGACGATCATGAGCACATCCCTATGGGATTTGAAACAGAGTGTTTGCAAAAAACTACTCAAAACACTCAAAAATCATGAGCACATCCCTATGGGATTTGAAACGCTACATTTGTTTCCGTTACAATACTTTTTAAAGGCATATCATGAGCACATCCCTATGGGATTTGAAACTACGCACCATCTGTCTTGTATCTTTCTCTATTGAAATCATGAGCACATCCCTATGGGATTTGAAACTAACAAAACAACAGTACCACTTTTTTATTTTTTTTAATCATGAGCACATCCCTATGGGATTTGAAACACTCCTTCGTCCATTCTAAATTGAAAAGATGGGTCTTATCATGAGCACATCCCTATGGGATTTGAAACGCCTGGACGATAGAGCTCCTACCACCTGTTCTGAATCATGAGCACATCCCTATGGGATTTGAAACTCTCCCTGTAAAGCGGTTTGCTTTGCGTCTGTGCCATCATCATGAGCACATCCCTATGGGATTTGAAACAATCAGGACGAACCATTTTTACACCCCAAAGCGTGTCATCATGAGCACATCCCTATGGGATTTGAAACACGTAGTTGATAACATAGGTCTCATGCGGATTTAGCTAGAGTAATATTTCAAGAGACAAAACTTAGAAGATACATGATAAAATCGATGTTGAAATCAATTTTAAGGATGAACTATGAGTATGATAGGCACATTGGGTAAAATCGCTATGGGTATTATGGTAGCAAAAGGTGTAGGTAGTGTTTTAGGCAAATCCGGTAGTAACAGCGGTAGTACTGGAGGTATAGGTGATATGTTAGGAGGTCTTTTGGGCGGTGGTGGTAGCGCTGCGGCAGGTGGTTTAGGAGGTCTATTAAACTCACTCTCTGGAAAAGGGCAAACAGAAACCAAAACTGCTTCAAATACAAATACAGACCTTGGAAGTTTATTAAGCTCTGCCTTTACAGGTACAGAAGCCAAGACACAACCAAGTGAAGAAGAAAAAGCAAAAATCATTTTAAAAGCTATGATCAGTGCAGCAAAATCTGATGGAAAGCTAGATGCAGATGAACAAAAAAAGATTACAGAGTATATAGGAGATGTTACACAAGAAGAACTCGACTTTGTTAAACAAGAACTTAACGCACCGCTAGATCTAGATGCACTCATCCAAAGTGTTCCTCAAGATATGGCACAACAAGTATATATGATGAGTCTTCTAACGATAAACTTAGACGAACAATCTGAAGTACAGTACCTAGATAAACTTGCAAAAGGTCTAAAAATAACGCCTGAAGTGGCAAACGAAATACACAAAAAACTAAATGCACCAACTATATACAACAGCTAAATATTTAAAATTGCAACTTTAAGAACACAAGGAAGTGTGGATGAAGTCTATACTAAGTTTTGAAGAAACCGGCACAAATGCCGGCTTTATTTTTAATCATCTCCTCCACTAGGGCCATTATGACAGTCATAACAACTTATCTGGTGTCCTTTGGTAAAGTTTTTACCATCAAGTCTACGTGCTGAAAATGTTTTAGACAATGGACTTCCTCGATAGTTACTACCGTGACAAGCTTTACAGTTTTGCGTTCCTTGATGTTCTGCAACATCTTGGTGATCGTGTACCCAACTATCTCCGACACTATGCATACCGTGAGGTCCGCCGGTATTTGTTTTTGGCATTGTTTTATGACAAGCTGTACACTCGTTAATCGTTCCTGCATGTCCTTGTGCTGCGATGCTTTCTTTATTGTCTTCGGCTCTGGCACTTTCATAGATCGCGTGGGTTGCACCATGACAAGCGGCACACTGTAACTTGCTATGTCCTGTACTAAAACGATAGAGTGATTTTCCTGATACAGGTTTATTTGGCATCGTTGCAAAACGGGTATCTAAGCTTGCTCTTAAAGTACCTGCTGCTGTAAGTGCAGAGGTGTAACGTTTCCCATCTTGATGACAAGCTTGACAATTTGGCTCATCAAGCCAGCCTTCTCGATGCCCGCTTCCTACTGATGACATATTGCCATGACAACTTTGGCACTGCATTTTCATCGTACCATCGCTATTTTTAGCTTTACCCATTGCACCTCTGAGACATTGTGTCTGTGCACCTGGATGACAAGCGTAACAGGCATTTCTATTGGTACTGTCATTTAGTTTTTGATTATTGCTAGGATCTAACACCCCACTATGTTTACGATGAATCGCTGCTGTAAGTGATGGAATATCACTAAATCCTGTAGTTTCCAAAGCATTACTTTTATGGCACACTGCACAAAGGATTGGTGTACCTCCTTTTGCTGTTTGTTCTAGTGAAGATTGATACGTATAACCCTTGGCTTGCAAAGGAGCAAGATAAGAAGAGATATCGTGTTTTTGATCATGTAATCTTAAGATATTGTATTTATAGTCTTTGTTGGTATCTGGATCATTGACAAATCCACTACTTGGCTTAGTATCATTATAGCCTGCTGTTGAACTGTGACATTTTTTACAATCCATCTCATCACTGACGGGCAATACAGTAATCGTCTCTGCCAACACCGTGCCTCTGGTATCTTTTGCAACAACTTTTACCATAGGATATTCGTTGATACTTTTATCGTCATTTCTAGGCATAGTCGGTATCGCCGCTGCACTCCACCAATCTTGTGCTGCTACATAACGCATCGGTGCAGGTTTGCGACTTTGTACAGGATTTCCTTTTAGTCCCACATTGGGCTGTAAGGTAGTGTTAAAAAGTTTGGATGTATATTGCCAAAAATTTGTCTTATCCGCACTACTTGTGTTGTATTTTCCATTTAACGAGGGTACTGCTTCATAGGTGATCGTTACACCTGAACTGATACGTTTTGCTGTACCGTTTTGCTTTTCTACGAGTTGGGCGAGTAGATTGTTATAGGGAGGGAGGATAGAAAAAACAGAGTAATCACTTCCATCCATACAATGCATCCCCAAATCATTCCACGTTAAAAGTTGAAAATTTGTTCCTGAGATTGTTGTTGCTTGCTGTGCAGTTTGTGTAGTTGGTGCACCTGAATCGGCTCCATCATTGCCTTGTGCTGGGTCTTCAGCGATACCTGACCCACCACAACCAATAAACAGGGATATCGCAAGTGTTGTTGCGATAGTTAAAAATCTTTGTTTCATGATGATCTCCTTTTATGATCTTTTATCATATGTATTGTAAAAGATCTTTATGAACTTTTTATGAACTTTATTTCATTTAAATAAGTTTTTATTATTTCTTTTTATGTACAATATATTTTAGATCATCTTTAGCATATAAAAAGGAGTATATCATTTGTATAAAATAGCACTTTTTCTTACCCTATTTTTCAGCCCCTTTATCAGTGCTGAGGATCAAGTGATGACACCTGGATGGCATATTCCTAAAACACCTTTTTATATGGGAGGATACTTTTCACTTGAACGTGAAAATGGCTATTGGGAGTTTGATGATCTATCCCTTCTTATTTATGCCAACTACAATAAACTTCATTTACTCAGCGAACTAGAATATTCAGACATCATACTTTCACACAAACACAATCAAGATAATGACTCAGGCACACTTCATCTTGAGCGGGTAGAAGTCGATTATGATATCTCTGATGAAGGTACGATTCGCATCGGTAAATTTAACTCTATCATCGGTTATTGGAATCAGATTCCTATCAATATTTTAGAAGATTCTACTACCAAACCAAATATAATGG
>JALULO010000110.1 GCA_027056215.1 Campylobacterales bacterium
ATAATTTTACTCCTTGGCAAAAGCTTCACCAAATGGGTGAAAGTGTTTAGTGGAGCTTTTGGCTTTCTTTTCCCCTATTTTACACTCTTTGATCTTTGATTGTTTTTTTCTATTTACGGATTTGGGAATAAAGAGTACTTTTGTGATGTTGATATACTACAATCAGTACTATCTTTATTTGCGATAAAGGCATTTAGACCTAAAAAGTAGGTTTGTTTGGGAATATTTGTTACAAAGTATCCTTAAACTATTATTATTTATTATACTATAAGTTCTATTTCTATAAACTGATATATAATTATTTTTTATATAGGAAGATAGATGAAGGTAGAGATTTCGCGAAGACGTTTTTTGCAAGGTAGTGTTGCTCTTTCGATTGTAGGGGGCACAAGTGCAGGAATTTCTACGCTATTTGCCCAAGATAGTAAAGAAAAAAGTGTAAAAACTACAGAAGTTGCCACGCTTTGTGAGATGTGTGTCAATAAATGCGCGGCACTAGCCAAAGTTGAAAGTGGCAGAGTTACCAAACTAGATCCAAATCCACTGTTCCCTAAGTCAAAAAACATGTTATGTGCCAGAGGTGATGCTGGTATTCACGCACTTTACGATCCCGATCGACTAAAGTACCCTGTGATACGTATCGGTAAAAAAGGTGAAGGCAAATTTAAACGTGTTACTTGGAAAGAAGCATATGAAGCGATTCTTCATGGAACGGAACATTTTAAAGGTTTGGGACAACTTGTAGAGGAAGAGAAAGATAATCGTTCTACGATCGCATACTGTGCGGGTGAGGGAATGGGTGAGCATACTTTCAAGCGTTTTATGTCTGATAAATTTGGATCGACAAATTTTGTAAATCACTCCTCTATCTGTTTGCAAACAACGATTTCAGGCTATGCTCTTACGATTGGCGGCTATGGCAAAGCTGATATGGAAAATGCAAATTATGTCATCATGGCTGGAGCGAATAGGGCTGAAGCTATTTTGACACCTGACACAATGGATATGTTTAAACGCACTAGAGGCAGAGGGCTTAAACTGATTGTTGTTGATCCCCGTTATACAAATACTGCCCAACAAGCCGATAAATGGCTGGGTATCAAAGTAGGTACAGATCTTGCCTTTGTGCTTGCATTGACTTATGTTGTAATCAGTGAAGTTCTGTACAACAAAGAGTTTATACGTAAAAATGTCTCTGGATTTAAAAAATATAAAAAGCATATTCTCAATAATCACTATACTCCCGAATGGGCTGAAAAGATTACCGGTATCTCAGCCGAGACTATCCGTACCATAGCCAGAGATTTTATGGCACACGCACCACATGCGATCTATTATCAGGGACGTAGAACCGCTTGGAGTAGGCAGGATTTCCAACTTCGAAGAGCACAGGCTATCTTTACTGCACTGGGTGGGGGTATTGATGTAAAAGGCGGGATTGTTTTTGGACGTAGATTGTCTTTGGGTAGCCATCATGTTACTTTGCCATTTTATGCCAATGTAAAATCCAGAATCGATAAAACTGAAGCTGCGTTTGTAGGTCCAAACGGTACTTGGATAGGCATGCGCAATATGATTATTGAAGGCAGGAGTCCCTATCCTGTAAGGGGTATGTTTATATATAAACAAAATCCTATGTTATGTGTGCCAAATGTTCATAAAACAAAGCAATTGCTTGAAAAGATGGAATTGGTTGTAACGATTGATACGATGCCCAGTGATACGGTTATGATGTCTGATGTTGTTTTGCCTGAATGTACGTATCTTGAGAGAGAAGATCCTGTAAAATCATTTGCCGGTGTACAACCTGCGATCGTGTTGCGAAATAAAGTGATTGATCCATTGTATGAGAGTAAACCCTTGATTGAAATCATGAAAGGATTGAGTGAAGTTGTATCAAAACCATTGTTTGAAATCACGAAAAAATATGACTCTGACGTACAATCAGAGTTGGAAGACAGAGATGAAGCGGATGTTTATGAAGAAGATGGGTTTGATTTTACCGAAGCATTTTCTCAAACACAAGAAGCGATAAACAAACAAAGAGTTTTAGATGAGTATGGAGAAGATGCATATACGAGTTTAACGCAAAAAGGTGTTTTTTATCCTGGTATAGATACCTATTTTAAAAAGATTTCAGAAAATGAATTTGAATATTATCCTGAAGATAAAAAGTTTTATACCACACCTGGTAGTGAAAAAATAGAGTCACAAGATACATGTATTGATGTCAAAGCGATGGCAGCGTTGAAAAAAAATCTGGGAACAAGAACCGGTAAAGTAGAGTTTCATCTTAAATCGCTGAAAGAAAAGGGTATCGACCCTATGCCGACATGGCGGGATGAACTTCATAAAAAGACACCAGCGAAGAAGTTTGTGTTTATTACAGGTCGGCATGCACAGTTTACCCAAAATTCTACGCAAAACAATGTCATGTTACTGGATTTGATGCGGGAAAATTATCTTTGGATCAATGATCTGGAAGCCAAAAGCAGAGGTATCAATTTTGGAGACAAAGTCGAAGTAAAAAGTAGTATAGGTGCGATAGAGATAAAAGCGTATCCTACCCATAAAATCATCCCGGGCGTTGTCTTTTTTGTTCATGGTTTTGGTGCCGAGTCTACGGGATTGACATTTGGATATCGAAATGGCGCAAGCGACAATATGATTATAGAAGATACGATTGAAGGTGTTTTTGGTAGTGCTGCAATGCATGAAACGATTGTAGATGTGAGGAAGGTATAAGATGAATTTTGCAATGGCTCTGGAATATCAAAACTGTATAGATTGTAAAGCTTGTGAAGTTGCATGTAAAGAGGAAAATGGTGTGCAACTTGGTGCAGATAAACAGCGAATCTGGGTAACACAATCTGAAAAAAGTATCTTTGGTCAACCCTTTGTAGCTTTACATCCTTCACAGTGTAACCACTGCATGGATGCTCCTTGTGTTGATGTTTGTCC
>JALULO010000111.1 GCA_027056215.1 Campylobacterales bacterium
CTTCATAGTACTTAATGACTTGTTGTGGGTCTTGTCCAGACATCATTGCCTCGTAGTAAATCGCTTGAGATACTTCTTGGTCTTCTACTGTGATGTTTTCCTCTTTTGCCAAAGCATCTACGATAAACGTTGCTTTAACCGAAGCTGTTGCATCTTCTCTTACTGAGTCACGTAGTTCATTAATCTTCTTTTCGTTGTCTTTGTAAGTTGCAAGCTCTTTTTCATCCATCTCTTGTGCTTTTGCATTTACTTTTGCATCTATCTCTTGCTCAACGATGTTGTTTGGTAATGCAAAATCAAACTTTTTCACTAATGCCTCTACAAGCTTTGGTTTTACCTCTTCGTTATACACTTTTGAAAGCGCTGCAGTTTCTACCTGTGCTTCTACTTTTTCAGTCAACTCTTTGAGTGTTGCCTTTTCATCATTCAGAAGTTTTTGTGCAAGTGCATCATTTATCTCAGCATCTTTTTGCTCTTGGATTTCATGAAGTGTCACTTTAAATGTCGCTTCTTTACCTGCAAGGTCTGCTGATTGATACTCTTTAGGAAATGTCACTACAACATCTTTTTGCTCATCATACTTCATACCGATGATTTGTTCTTCAAACCCAGGGATGAACTGACCAGAACCGATTTTAAGGTTAAATTTCTCAGCTTTACCACCATCAAATGCTACACCATCAACAAAACCTTCAAAGTCGATGAGTGTCATATCACCCTCTTTAACTGCACGTTTACGTGCTAGTTTTTCAAAAGGTGCTTGTTCTGCTGCCATCTCTTTAAGTTTGGCATCTACCTCTTTTTTCGTTGCTTTTGGTTTTTTAAATGTTGGCACAGTATCCATGTACCCTTTTGTGTTTATGTTAGGTCTGGTAGAGATTTCCACTTCTACCTCTATGCCTTTATCTGTTTTTTTATACTTTTTAAACCCTGGTTGCCCTATCATATCTGCTGCATTAATTTTTGCTTTTTCAAGACCTGCATCGATAAGCTCTCTCAGTGCTTCACCCTCAGCATCTTGTGCAAGTTTGTCACCATGCATTTGTTTTACTACAGCTACAGGAACCTTCCCTGCTCTAAAGCCATCTACTTTTACTTCTTTTGCTGCTTGCTTAGCAAGTTTCTCTACATTTGCATCAATTGCATCGCTATCTAGTGTACCACTCACGATGATATTTGCATCATCTACTTTCTTTACTGTAACTTTCACTACAATCCTTTATATAATAATTGCGTGATTTTAGCGAAATTTTAATAAAAAGGGTATTTATAGTAGTACCCAAATCACGAAATAGAGATTCATCCCTCTAAATAATCAACTAAAAACCAAACAACTGATAAAAATGGAGAGATTGTTCTGTGCATATACATGTAGATCTTAAAAAATATTATTGAAGTAGGTAGTTTCAGCAAAGAATGGGTGGGTTTTGCTCTGTTTTGGACAGAGCTATCCTTGTGGGAGTTTAAAGCATATAAGTTTTTCAGGAAGTTACGAGAATTACTCTAAGCTTATCTCATAACTTTTTTGACGTATAGATTCCAACAGTTCAATAAACTGTTTATTAACTTTAAGTATGGTCTGTTTGGCATGTGTAATTACTTTACCTGCAATATTATAAAGCTTATAACGAAGTGTCTCTATAGTATGATGTTGCCAGCTTTTTTGTAGCGTTTCTTTAAACATAACAAAGAGATTATAGGCGAGTACGCCTATTTGAAAGTAAAAAGCATTGCCCGTAAAGTCTGATGTGGGAAGATATTTTAGATTGAATCCATTTTTAAGTTCTTTGATACGATTCTCAGATGTATCACCACGTTTACGGTAGAACATTACAGCATCCTGTGCCGACATCTCTTCTTCATCCGCATTGGTAGCAATCACATGATAACGCTCTGATGCATAAGCAAGCAGTTCTTCTTCACTTAAAATATCTTCAAATCCATGAAGTATCGGTGTAGTTGTTTTTTTCACTACAATTAACCTAAAGGCATGATTGGTGTGTTGCATGGTATGGATAAGTTCTGCTACTTCTTCTTTAACATGATGTGTTTTACCATCATGTGATTTGATAGTTTCCCATTGTTTTATATCCTTAATACTATTTAAGACAGAGCGGTCAAGATGTGCACCAATTGTATATATTATGCCATTGTCCTGACAGTAATCAAAGAGTGTAGCTTGATAAGAAGCTGAGTCTGCTCTTAGGTATTGCAGTTTGGTCGCTCTTGGAAGTTGTTCTTCACAGCGTTTGACAAAGGTGAGATTATGGTCTGCTGGTGCTATATTGCCTGAACGAAATTCACTGTGTAGGATATATCCTCCATTCACATGTCCTATCATCGGTGTAAATCCAGGAAACATCTTGTAGGTATATTCAGCGATTGATTTATGACTCTCTATCACAGAAGCATCTATATCAAGAACAAGAGGTTCCTCTATACGTTTAAGATAACGCTTTAAAAGTACTTTATTTATATCTTCTATTCCATACATTCCTATCAACCCATGACGCTTCAACCATTTGCCTGTACTGTCTGCTGTGGGAATATTTTTGATATGCAGCACTTCTTGCATTGCTTTATCTACATGTAGCATACGTAGATCATCCAGAGAACGTCCACCACCATGCATCATTAAAAGCAGTGGTTGAATAAAGTTAAAGGGTGCATAACCTCGATTACTCTTAGGTTGAGGAAGATATCTATCACAGAGTTTATCTATTTCAATTGCTTTAAGGTATTCCCCAAATACTATCTCGCCTGATTGCGATGTAAGTCTCTCATCTGTTGAAGCTATAGAAAAATTTAAGACTGTTTGTGCCATACTTTTATCCTTGGACGAAAGTATCACCTTATGGGTGATAACAGAAAGTGGTACTTTCGTTCTTCTTTTATCGTATTATACGGTACTTCCTCTTGTTTGGTTATTTTTCTATTTCGTTATTGGGGTAGTA
>JALULO010000112.1 GCA_027056215.1 Campylobacterales bacterium
TAAAAGTCTTGTGATAGACTAAACGCTATTTGGTGGGATTCTCCCACCCTACGGTTATCGCATGATCTTGATCGCTTTTCTTTTTCTTGTGTATGTAAAGTTATTATCAAAACTAGCTCCTTTAAAATTACCGCTTTTTATTCCTATCGTATTATTTGCAGCTTCGTAAATATACTCAAAACAAGGGTGTGAGGCACAAGTGCTGTCTGTAGTAAAATTATAATCCTCATATCTGCTATACCAAAGCCATGGATCTATGGAAAGGTGATAAAACTTTTTGTATGATTTGTCGGTGCCTGCTCCGATAGTGAAAGTTGCTTTTCCATTTGTTGCACTATTTTGATTTGTTGCTGTTGTTGTTAGCTTTCGTTTATCTTCATCGGTATAATTAATATCACTAAAATCATCTTCTTTGTTAAGATACCATGAAAGGCTCTCTTGCTCAAATCCTGTTAAAGGAGTTGTCGAGTAGATCTGTACTCTCTGTGTAGCGTTGACATCTGTTTTATTTGTTTTGATGTCTTTGGTTATAACTCTACCATAATAAAAAGTAGCATTGCCAGTAAAAGTTTGATGTTTGGTGGCGTTTACTTCATGGTCGATACTATCTATGGCAGTTATGTTTATATCGCTATTTGCTCCATCTAGTGAAATAGGATTTTTAGTGACATTTCTATCTCTACCAAAATTAAAGTGTCTCTCTGCGTAAGAGATGGTTTTAACACCTCCGATAAAGTCTGATTGTGTGATGGTTTCAGCCGAGAGTGTTGGGGTTTGTTCTACTGTTAATTGTAGTGAAAGGTCAATATTGTTCGCAAACCATTTGTCTTGTGGATCTCTATAGTTTGTCATAGTTGCACCTTTTTCTCCAAGTGCTGTTATCTTAAAGTCAAGATTTTTCAAATCCGCACTCATGTGTACTAAGTCATTTGCAAAGTATGTAAAACTCCGCCCATGATTGTCCATAGTTGGAGTTTGATCAAAAGTTATCTCAAATCTATCAGGTATAAAGGTTAGGTTTTGCTCCAGATAGATTGTTCTGTCTATCAGAGGCGTATCATCGCTATCGACCTCTGCCCATGTTGTATCATTTAAATCTAATCCAATATCTCCGACATTGTTGAAGCTAAGTGTTGTATCTGCCGTTACGCCATTGGTAAATGCAAAGTTGGCAGTTGGTAAAAATGCACCATCCATAGCTGAGCCATCGCTACCATCTCTAAAATATTTTTTATTTGCAGGAGTGAGAGAGGTGTTGTAGTCATCTGTTGTAGTTGTTCCATCACTATTTACCGCATGTGCTTGAAAGGTATAATCATGTTCGGATATAAGTTTTTGCGTCAAAGCATCTGATGAAGTTAGTACAAACTTGTCTGGACGGATAGAGAAAGTATCAGTTGCGTTGGATTCTACACTATTTCCATCATAGATACCTGTGATTTTTATCTTTGCACATTTTACCGCTTTGTTGTGGGTAAAGGAAACAGGATTAAAACAGGCACTACTGTTTACCTCCTCGTTTCCACTCCATAGCTCTGTGGTGTCGTAAAGTGTGCTACATGAAGCATCTGAAAAACTTAAAAGTTCTAGTTTTGTAACATTGACATCACTTAGAGAGTTGTTGTTATCGTTCTCATCTGCTGATAGGATAGTGAGGTCGATAGGACTTCCTGCTATTTTGGTGGTGATGTTGTTATCCCAGTTGAAACAGCCTCCGTTTCGGTTTACGGCGTTGAAAATGGCTTGAGAGCAGATGATATCACGCACAAGATCTTTTTCACTGTTGTAAAGTGAATCGACAGTTGTGGCGTTTAGCTCGCCTTTGTAGATTTTCAACTCATCGAGGTAGCCGGTGAAGCGGTTATCGGTATTTCCTGTCCATCCTCCGATTCTTGCGCTGCTGTTTGCAATGGCGAGTGTGTTGTTGGGCGTACCCTGAAGTTGGGATAAATTTTGTAATATTCCATCTATATATAGTCTGTTCGAGTACATATCCCCATTGGTAAAAACTGCTGTAATATGATGCCATCCATTTGCCAACCCGTCACTACTGATACCATATAAATCCCCATTAGATGAATTAAAACCAAAATATGTATCAGGCGTCCATAAATCATTCCATTCCCATCCAAATGGCATTTTACCATTGGTGCCATCCCAATACATCCAAAATGTAACCGTATTTTTTTTGTATTTTTCTGTCGAGACAGCAAGGTTATCTATATCTACTGCTCCACCATCAAGTTTTAAGGCATGTCCAATTTTTTTCTCATCTTTACTGAGGTTCGCATCATCTATGATAGTTCCGTTGTTGTCTCCTCCTGCAGTATCTATCACCTCTCCTGTTGCACCTGTATATTTACACGCATCAAAATGATACTCTGCTAAAAGAACGGGAGTGGTACAGTCTACAGCCATGCGGTGGAAGCCGTCGTAGTTTTTGTGTAGCGTTGTGTTGCCTTCATTGTCGTAGATGGTTTGTACTTGTGTAGCATTGAGTCCTGTATCAAAAATCTTTAGTTCATCAATGATACCACCAAAATAATCATCACCATCACCAGTCCAAGTTGATTTTGCAATATAATTCACTGTTCTTGTAACATTAGAGGGCATAAAGTCAAATGTATCTGAAGCTTTTTCAACACCATCAATATAGATTTTTGCATGTTTATTATTATCAAGTGTGGCTACAATATGGTGCATATCACCATCAATAACATCATCTGATGTTTCGATACCTTCATATTTGTCATTGTCATCGTCATCGTCACCCATATTTTCAAAAATTCCGAAGTTTAATTTTTTGGTATCTTCTTTACGTGATAATGCTATTCCATTTTCCCCTCTGCCTGTTGTCATCTCTATAATCTTTTGATAACTTCCATCTGTATCAAAACGCACCCATGCAGATATCGTGAAACCTTGAGAAAAATCAGCATCTATATCTGGCAAGTCAATATAGTCATCTGTTCCATCAAAGCTTGCACCATGGTTGATCTTAGCATCTTGTACAGTTGTTCCATTGATATCTGTCGCATGAAGCGCATGTCCACTATAATCAATCACTTCATGACTTGTACCATCCCAAGCACAACTATCAAAGTGATAATCAACAATCGGAACCAATATCGTACACACTCCTGAAATCGCCAGTTTTTGTGCAGCTGCTATATCATAAGTGATTTTTGTATCATCTTTGACTTCAATATCCTGCCCTGTTACAGCACCGGTGATTTCAACATTTTTGCCTATTTTAATGTCGTCCTTAGCGTAGAAAAAGCCTTCATAAGTACCATCATCATCAATATCTATTTTATTTGTTTTGTCATCTGATGCACTCAAAAGAATGAAATTTTCCGGATGATTTTTTGTATCAATCTTACTGTTTTTGTCAAATGTTGTGTCATTATAGACATAGATAATCAGTGAAGCGCCCTCTTTGATATCGATGGTAACATTTTGACCCAGTTTAAATTCGTCTACATACAGTATGACATGACCATCGATAACAAGGGAATCACAGTCATCTTCAAGTTCAAAAGTGTCGTTAGTGCGAATCGTGATATCTCCTTGAAGTGTCAAAGTAGTATTTTCTTTCACTTTAACTTCGCTATAGTTTTCATCATTACTTATCGTTGTATCACTGTCGATGTCCAGATCGTCGTCACTATCACCCAATTCATCCTTATCGATTGTAAAAGAGAGTGACGGTACTGTCGTGTCATTTGCGACACAGGTATCTCCATCACATGTTCCATCATTGTCTTTGAGATTATCAGTATAAATAGAACCATTGTCGGTATTGTTCAGTTCAGAGTTCTCATCTAAGTTTAATTCGCCACCGTCCAATGTCGCCACAGGACCAGCAAAAGTACTTTCGCAGACTGCTGCCTCAGCAATCAGAGGGAAAAGGATAAAAGATAAAATGATGATAATTTTATATAACATGTGTATTTGTGTTCCTTTTCATATGTCAAAAATAAATTTTATACCAATTAATGTTATAAATATTGAATCAATAATATATTCAAATATTATTTTTGTGGGATACTCCCACCCTACGGCTTTTTTACATGTTGTTTAGCACATTCCATACCGTTTTAAAAACTTTTGCTAAAATAGCTACTATCTATATAAAAGTTATTTTTGTGGGATTTTCCCACCCTACGGCTGTTTTGTTAGTTTTATGATATAATTACTTTTAGAAGATAAAGGAGTCTATCATGGGTGCTGTTTATGCTATAGAAACTTATACTTATGAGGATTATAAACTCTGGAAAGGCGACTGGGAGCTTATAAATGGGATGCCTCTTGCTATGGCTCCAAGTCCGATGAGAGATCATCAAAGAATAGGTGCAGAGTTTTTAAGTTTTTTAGCTGATGAAATTCGAGATTGTGAGGATTGCGAAGTTGTCTATGAGCTTGATTATATAGTCGATAGTGAAAATGTTTTGAGACCTGATATCGCTTTGATATGTGGGGAAGAAGCGGACTATATAACAAAGGCTCCAAAGATTGTTGTGGAGATTGTTTCGCCCTCTACAGCAAAAAGAGATGAAAAAGTAAAGTTTGAAATATATGAGAAAGAGAAAGTTTTATACTATATTTTGGTTTACCCAAAAATACTCCATGCAAAAATTTACAAGATAGAGAACCATGTATACCAAAAACAGGGTGATTTTACAAAAGAGAAATATCTATTTGATGGCTTAGAGTGTGCGGTAGAGTTAGATTTTAAAGAGGTTTTTAAGAAGTTTAAAAGATAAAGGAGATAACACAGCTAAAAATCTAAGCTGTGTTATTTGTACTATTGTGTGATCAATCTTGCGTTGATTGGTTGCACGGGGCGGTTGTTTGGATGTCCTATCTCTTTGGCAATAGCGTTGATTTGCTCTTTTGACGCGGTGACTGTTTTTTTGAAAACTGCCCAGAGAACACCTTCTGAACATGGAGGTGTGGTTAGTGAACCATTAAAACGGTAATAATCTACATCTGTTGGCATAAGGGCTGAAGCATTTGCGGCTCTTTTCATAGGTGTGTCTACGCCTATTTTAGGGGAGAGTGATTCGATCACTTTTTCTAGTTCTGGGTTGTACTTACCCTCTTCAAACATGAGTGCGAGTACGGCAAGGTTGCCTTCTTTGTCTTTGTGTACAAAGTGTGCTTCCATCGGGAAATGTTTTCCATTTATGGTATTTTCAGATGGTGTATGGAAGTGAAACTGTTTCAGCTCAAATGTATGTCCATCGATCGTTATAAAACTGCCGCTTTTGTAGTTTACTTGTACGGCATGACCGTTGTATACGACATCATTTCCACCTATAAAGTAACGAAACTGGATATGTTTCTTTTCTATATTTCGTGTATCTTTGATATCTACAGGTGATTGGTTTTTCCCCTCTTTACACATGAAGTACTCTTTTTTCAGATTGCCCCAGTGTAATGGACCACTTTCACCTTCGTATCCCCAGTGGTGTGTTGCATGATGTGCGTGTAAATCTTTTTTAACCACACTCTCTTTGCTTGCACAGCCTGTTGTAAGTAAGAGTGCCGCTGTTATGGAAAGTGCTAATATAGACTTTTTCATAGATTTCTCCTTTAATTTTTCGCATATATTGTATCCTAATATTATTTATATGTTACAATCTGTGTATGCATAGTTTAGACAAAGTGATAGAACTTTTAGAGACGGATAATCTGTTCCTTACAGGTGGAGCTGGGGTTGGCAAAAGTTATCTGACCAAAGAAGTGATACGGTACTATAAAAAAGAGTATCAGGGTGTGATCGTCCTTGGAAGTACAGGTATCTCAGCAGTCAATGTTGGTGGTCAGACGATTCATAGTTTTTTCATATTTGGGATCTCTGGAAATCTTGAAGAACTTACTGCTTCAGATCGTTACAACAAAAACCGTATCAAAGAGCTTGTGAAATTGTTAAAAAGTACAGATCTTATTATCATCGATGAGATATCCATGGTGAGTGCGGATTTGATGGAGATGATACTGTATCGTTTTCGTCAAACTGGGTATAGTGGAAAGTTGATGGTTGTAGGAGATTTTTTCCAATTACCACCTGTACAAAAAAAAGGTTCAAATTCTCAAAATATGTTTGATCAGGGTATCTATGCGTTTCAAAGTAGTGCTTGGGAGACGTTTGACTTTGTGACGGTTGAACTAACAAAGATCAAAAGAACATCCAATGAAGCGTTTATGAAGATACTTGAAAAGATCAGGATGGGTGAAGCAGATCATGCGGTATTTGCCTATCTTTCCAGATTGCGTCTCAATAGTTTTGAAAGCGAATCAGAAGCTACGATGCTTTTTGGTACAAATGCACAAGCAGACAGACTCAATGCCCAAAAAGTGGCATCGGTTAATCGTCCTGAAGTAACCCTAACTGCCCAAATCAAAACCAAAGATCATACGATCGATCAGAGGCGTATCGATAATTGGAAAAAGAATTTACCGATTATCGAAGATTTAAAACTCAAAGAGGGTATTCCTGTGATTTTTACAACCAACAAATGGGGTAGTTATCACAATGGTGAAAGAGCGGTTGTGGAACACATCGACAAAGATGCTGTTGTGGTGGAAAAGAGTGGTAGGTTGATTAAGGTTGATCGTTTTGATTTTGATTTGAGTCGTACGGTTGTGGGAGAAGATGGAATGTTAGATGATGATGTGGTTTGTACCCTCAGCCAGTTTCCACTTCGCCCCGCATTTGCGATAACGATCCATAAATCACAAGGGATGAGTATTGAAAAACTGGTATGCAACGTTGACAATATCTTTGCCGATAGTCAATTTTATGTAGCCCTCTCTCGTGCCGTAGATCCTGCATATTTGAAGATCAGTTATACACGAGAGGATTTTGAAAACTACCTTCGGCGAACACTTCGTGTTTCGGATGCGGTGAAGGCATTTTATGCACAAAATAGTGCTCTTAGGTTAGAGTGATTTTTCGTGTCAAACACATCGCAAACCCTTTCTCATAATAAGCCGCTTCATTGATAAAAAGGGGATAAAGCGGTTCTTCTTCCTCATAGTAAATCGTCTTTTCAGCAAGGGTATAAAAGAGTGGATCACCTTTTGTAATCTTTTGATAATCTCTATCTTGTCTTTGTTCATGTACCATCGCGGTGATATCGCCATTTGCATCTCGTGGATAGTCTAGTAGCTTGACATGATCATAGATTTCGATTGGATTTTGATTGGTTGGTATGTTTTTGTGCTTGTTGTACCTCTGTATAAAATCAAGCAGATGGTAGATGAGTTGGGCGGTTTGTGTAAAGAGATTTGCCCGTAAAACGCCTTGCGGAATGGCTCCCACTTCGATAGCAAAACCATGGGGTGCGATGGAGTCAACAAAAGCATCTTCCTCATCACCCATCCATCGATATACATGGAGTTTTGGCTCTTTGGCACAGAGATAACGAACAGCGTCCCAAGTCAGAGAACTTTGTGAACTAACAACGAGTGAAAGCCCCATATTTGCAGTGGTGGAGTGCAGATCAACGATAAAGTCAACTTTGGGATTTTTACTCCCTTTAGGTCCTAGCATTGTGTTGAGTTCATATGCACGTTTTGCTTCATAATGATCATGTTCTTCGTTGAGTTGAGTGGTTTGAAAAGAACGGTTTAAATCTTTGTCAATGTAGCGCCTGCAAGCTTTGATGGCTTTTGGGTTTGTATGGATAAGGAGTGTTTCAAAGTTTTCTCTATGAACCAGATTGGGTTGTTCTTGCCATTTTTTGATCAGATAGACACCGGTTAGTTCATTGCCGTGTGTTCCTCCTGTGATCGCTACTTTGTTGATCATGTGGCTCTCCTTGACATTTTTTTGATTATAGCGTTAAGAAGTTTGCGATAACATGAACAAAATGAAGGATTAAAAATCTTTGATATCAGTGATGTAAATAATGTGCAAAGAGTGGGTGTATTGAAATTTTGATTTAAGACGATATTCCTTTTAAAAGGAGATGTCGCATGAAAGTGAAACATACCAAATGGTTTTTACAACTTAGTTTTGTACTTGTTGTTTTGACGCTTGGTGGTATCTATCTGTTGTATAGTAAAATACATAAAAATGATGTTCATACATACCAAGCTGTATTGGCTCATAACAATACAGAAGAGTTTTCAGAGTTTTTATATGAAAACAGAGATAAATTTGTCCATCTCAGTATTGTTTTGTCTGAGTCAATGAAGCAAGATGTTATCAAAGGGATGGATCAAGATGGTCGCATCATATTTCATGCACCACGTTCAAATACCGATAAAACGCTGACAAAATACTTGATTCGTTTACCCGATGATGGTAGGAGAGATTTTTCATTTGACCAGACAAGTGGCAAACTTGAGGGCTATTTTAAAACATACAAACGCAAAGATAGTGATGGTTGTGTCTTGATAAATCTTGTACCTATCAATCCTGCATGGCTTCCAAAAGTTGATGGTATTGTAAAACAAGGTTAAACTTTTTTCATTTTTGGACGATATTTCTTTCATAATATACTATATATGAAAGGTGTCGTCATATGATATCGCAAAGATTTTTTAGATTTTTTCTTCTAATTATACTATTTATGCTAAATCTACAAGCAGCAGATAGTTGTACTTCTCCAACAGCTGTACTTAGCCTCAACAATACACTGACAGGTCAATATATAGACAAACCTTTTATCAATGGTCAATCTGGTAGTGGTGAAGCCCTTTATTATAAGATCACATTATCTCAAAATGGTACACTTGTTTTACGAACCAATATAGATGCAACACACTCTTCTGATACAGTAGATACGTACGCTGAGTTACTTGATAGCAGTTGTGCAAAGATTGAAGATGTGCCTATGGTCTCTTCAAATCCTCGTCTTATAAAAGAAGATAAATCACTTGTATCTGGTACGTATTATCTTAAAGTCTACAACAAAATCGATATCAATGATGGCAGCTTGGAAAACGCAAATGGGTATTTTCAAATCCAAAACACTCTTACAACATCGCTCCCAAGTCATGATATCTCTTTTTTTAGAGACCATGTAAACAGTATGCAATCAGGCAGTGAAATCATACAACATTTTTATGTCAGAAATAACGGATCTGTTTCTACCGCTGCTGTTAAAGTGACTATCCCATCTCATACTCCTGCCGGAAATTTAAACTTTGTCTCTAAAGTCAATTCAACACAATGGAGTTGTAGTAGTGGCGATCCTATTGTTTGTACACTCAACAGTGGCACCATAGCAACCAACGAAATACAAGAGTTACAATTAAAATATAAATCAAATTATGCTACATCCGATAGAACAGTAAGCAATCAGGCAAAAGCTGATATCACCTTTACAGATGCGACTACGATGCAAAAGACTGCAACCAGAAGTGTGGATATATATAAAGAAATACCAGGTATTCATATAGAAAAAAGTGCGCCAGATTCCGTGATACGCAACAATACTTTTGACTATACATGGACTATTGATAACAATGGAACATTGCCAGATGACAATGTAACAGTTACAGATAAAATTGGAACTGATTTTGATATCGTCAGTATAAATTATGATGCATCTGTGTGGAAGAACTGTGGTTACAGTGGTAAAAATGTTTCATGTGAATTGATTAATCCACTACAACCAGGTTATGCAAATCGTCAATCTTTTCAGATCCAAGTTAAAGCTACAGGTGATCCTGCTAATCCTGAAGGAGTGACACACTATGCTATTGTAAATGCAGATACCGTTATGGGACATGTTAGTGATGATGATGCAAAAAATGTAACAATCATCGCACAAAGTTTTATAGCTACCTTAACAAAAACAGCTAGTGTGTCACAAGTGATGGTTGGGCATGATGCGTATTATAATGTTACCGTAGCAAATACTGGTAATAGTGCATTGAGTAATGTTCGCATAACAGATAATGTACCTTCTGAGTTAACATTATCGTCGTTGAGTAATACAAGTGGTTGGGATTGTTCTGCATCCAATATCGCTTCAAATAGTGTAGATTGTACTCTAAATTCAGATTTGGCAGCTGGTGCGGCAAAAAGTTTGAGAGTTAATGTCAAAGGAAAAACAGTAGCAAATAGTGTTACCAATACTGCTACTGTGAATACTACCGAGGCACCTCCTGCAAATGGATCTGATACTCTGGATGTTATAACAGCAACACCCTCTATAAAAATTTATAAAGGTGGACCTTCAAACATTAAAAGTCTACATAAATATTATTATACTTTTAGTGTTCAAAATGATGGTTCTGAAATCGATCACAATGTTACAGTCACAGATACTATAGATACACAACTGACTTTACCTACGGACTGGGATGATGCTGTAGATGCCACATGGAGTTGTGGTAAAAGTGGACAAACAGTAACGTGTACCTATGCAAATGATTTTTATCCTGGTGATTCTACACCAACTTTGTATATCAAAGTACAAGCACCGTATGTTACATCAGATACACCGATTTCAAATACAGCTGTTGTCAATGCGGATGGATCAGGAATACCGCTTACAGACAGTTCTACAGTGAGTACTACCATAAATACCCCTACAGAGGGGATAAAACTGGATAAGACGGTAAGCTCTCCTACTGTAAACTCAGCTGCCTATTTTACCTATACACTAAATGTTGAAAACAATGGTACGTTAGATGAAACAACGATAAAAGTGATAGACGATCTTCCTACGCAATTGGATGGCAATGGTGTGATTGATAGTGGGACAGATGCTGACTTTGATTGTTCTGCATCTTCTGGTAAACATATCGAGTGTACGCTTGCTTCTTTACCTGCAGGTGTTTCTAAGTTGATAAAGATAAAAGTCAAAGCACCGATTGTTACAACTAATACAACTATAACAAATCATGCAAATACATCGGCAAAAATCGTTGTAGCAGGTTTTGTAGATGATACGACTACTGCAAATGGACATGTGAGTGTAACTATCTTACCGCCGGCTTCTGATTTGATTATCAGTAAAACAGCTCCAAAGAGTGTGGCATTGGAAAATGATCTCTTTTATTATACGATCAAAATACGTAATAATTCCATAGCAGACGAACACAATGTTACTATGACAGATGATGTACCACATGACTTACAGATTCAAAACATAGTGGCTAGTGGTTGGACGTGTACAACTTCTAGCAATCTCATAACTTGTCAGATGAGTGATCTGCTTGCAAATACACAAGCTCAGGATATCAATATCAGTGTCAAAGCACCTAATACCATAGCCACACAAAAAACGATAACCAATACGGCTAAAGTCACTTCTGTAAAAGAGATTGGTGGAAAAACAGCACACGTAGATATAACACTCATGCCTGCGAATAAAGCGTTAAATATGCATATAAGTAGTCATCCATCTACTGTATATGCAGGTAATGAATACTATTATAAAATCTTTATGACAAATAATAGTGGTCGTGATATTGATGATATCAATATTACAGATACATTGCCAGCTGATGTGACATATGTACGTTATGACAGTGGTGGTTGGAATTGTCACTATAACAGTGTAACGCGTCTCTTTTCATGTGACAATAACGGTACAAAATTTCATGGTGGAGATAAAGAGATAAATCTTTATGTGACTGCTCCATCATATGAAACAAATGTCACAAATAGTGCTTCAATCGTTTCAAACCTCTCACCTGAAGTGATTGATGGCAATGTAACAACCACAGTCATAGGCAAAACTGCCAAACTAACGTATGCGAAATCACAAAGTGATAAAGCAGTTGTAAAGATAAATGAACCATTTACCTATTCGGTCGCTGTGTTTAATGCCGGAGATGATCCTTCCTCAGAAGTGAATGCAACAGATATCAATGTTTCTTTTGCATTAGATCAAAATATCTCAGTACTTTCCTATAGTGCACAGGATTGGAATTGTTCACAAAGTGGACAAAACTTTACCTGTATCTATACCAAAGCACTAGATGTAGGTATCACAACACCAGATGTCAATCTAACAGTCAGTGGCGCATCCCCAGGACAGAAGATAACATATATCGCTACAAAAGCTAAAGAGATGCCAACATCTGTTACGGATTCAATCAGTGTTGATATTAAAGATGTGGTACATACAGACCTCTCACTAAGTATAGATGATAGTTTAGATCCAGTTGATGCCAATGATGGGTATAATTATACGCTTATAGTACGTAATCCACATATTAGTAAAGCAGTTGAAGATATCGTTGTAGATATCAATACAACCAGTACACGAGATTATACCTATATAGATTATAGTGATGTTAATGTTTGGAATTGTTCTCATAGCACAAAACATGTGCGATGTTTATTGAAAAATAATTTACCAGCAGACAGCAATGTCAGCTTACAGCTCAATGTCCAAGCACCCAATCTTTCTACTATCATCGATGTTAATGCAAGTGTCTCATCACAATATGTCATCGATTTCAATAAAGTAAATAATAGTGCAACAGAATCCACAGATGTTATCGATGCAAACGTAACAGGTGATGCGCCAAGAGTGTTTACGAAAGTACCTATTTTAGGTAATGAAGATACCAATATCTTTGGCGATATTATCACGATCGGTAACCAGTCTATTTGTGAGAAAAATGCTTTTGGACAGTGTCGAGAACCTAGTTATATGGTCAACGATCTTATAACACAAAAATATGTTAATTTAGATACTTTTTTCGGAATGGGACATAAAAGTGCAACCAATGCAAAGTTTACTATCAGTAGTGATGATGAGGTAGTATGGGCTGGTTTATATTGGATGGGTAGGATAGATAAGACACAAGCTGGAGCCAGCACTAAGATGAAAAATGCCAATAAAGTCTTTTTTCGTCATAACAGTGATACAACATATCATAAGCTTTATAGCGTTAGACACGCAGATGCTATAGATAACAATGGCACACTTATTCAAGTTGATAAATTTAACTATATCAATAGCAGCGATTATTTTGATTATCAAGGGATGGCTGATGTCACGGCATATGTTAAAGCACATCGTGGTGGTACGTATTGGGTTGCTGATGTACAGTCAAGTGAAGGTGAAAATATTACAGCTGGTTGGAATTTGGTTGTGATTGTGATGGATACAAATGCAAATCCTGCACACAGTTTGAAAAATATTACACTATTTGATGGTTTTGAAGGTGTATGGAAATCACCAGGGGATACGGGTGATGCTTATCCTGATGAAGTCAATGCACATGTCAGTGGTTTCTTAACACCGGCTAACGGTTTGATTGATTCTTCATTATCCTTTTTTGCTTTTGAAGGAGATCGTTTACTAAAAGATAATATTCAGATTAGTGATGATGCCTCTATCATGCACACTCTTGTCAATGCCAAAAATCCCGCTGATGATGTAGTAAATGGTACTATTTCAAAAAATGGTATTACAGTAAGTGACAGGATGCCTCATCTTGATAATACATCAGGGATTGATATAGACCAATTTTATCTTGGTGATATCAATGGTACATTGGGCAGTGGTATTATTAAAAATGGACAAACATCTACTGATATCAAAATCGCTTCTGATGGTGATAGATTTTTCTTAGGTATGTTCGCGTTTGCTACATCACTATATGATCCAGTTTGTTATAATCAAAAACTTCAAAGTGCTGATTTCTCTTCACCACTTGGCAGTGAAGTGCATTTGGGTGATGAGATAGGTATTGAAGTAGAGTTTCACAACAAAGAGGTACAAACATTAAATAATTTTAAAGCATTGACTGATATTGATACGATTCTCAAAGATGACAATACAAGTTTTGAATTGAAAAATATCAATGCTTCAGGAAATCTTGAAGCAAGTTTTACGGCACAAAATACGCTGTTTAAATTTTCAAAAATAGATACAGGAGATGCAAATCAAACCGAAGTGATCGTAAATGCGGGTAAAGGATCTAATGGTACAAATGGTGGGGATTTAAGAGCAACGGATAGTATTTTCTTCCGTTATAAAGCAGTTGTTGCTGATTTGTATGATGTCAATAAATCCCACAATATCTATAAAGCGATTTATGCACCGGCAAATAAAAAAGTAATGGTTCCTCCATGTGGTGCACAACCGAGTTTTCCAACAGTGAAAAAAAATAATACCAGCGGCTTTGCAATAACGCATAAAAATGGTGTTACAGATGGTATCCTTGATGGTTTTGTTGGAGGTGACATCAGTAAACCTTCTAATGAAAACCATCTTTTTACGCAAGTTTCAGATACAAACTTTTCAGTTGACATCGTTGCATTGGATGACAATAACAATAAAATGCTTAGATCCAATAACTATAAAGGTATTTTGAAACTTGATATCGTTGATACATCAGATACAACAAAAGAGTGTAAAACCTATCCAGTGATTGATAGTGACTATGTATCTATGGATGCTATTGTATCAACACATACGATTTCATATAGTACTGCTAAAAAATCTGTTGCTTTTAGAACGCATTATCTAGTAGACAGTTATGGTAGATATATTCAATGGGGTTCACTTTCTAATAGCCTTACAAATTTTCAAACTATTTTACAAAATGCATCTTTTAGTGATCATCGTTGTCAAACAGAATGTCTCACCTCCCAAAACTTAGACAATTGTCGTGATTGTGTCTATAAAAATGTTGATAATGGTGGTTTTAGTAAATATACTTGTTCTACTGATAGTTTTGCTATCAAACCAAAAAATATTTCTATCGATGTTAATAGCACTGCAACAAATTTAAAAGGCGGAAAAACATATAGTCTTGATTTTAATGCTTCATTTTCGGCTTATGATCAAACTATTGATGCTTCTACAGGAACATTAAACAGGGCATTAAATGTGCCTTCTGGTTGTACGCTCTTGGCTGCAAATACTTCCATCATACCAACAGGTGGATTGGTTTTTAACAATGGGATTGCCAGTTTGTCATCGTTTACATATCCAAATGTAGGAGATGTAAATATAACATTTGAAGATCATGCGTGGACTATATATGATCAAAATAGTACAGATGCTAACATGAGTGATTGTATCTTAGGTAGCAATACAAATACACCTGATTCTAATGGAAAAGTTGGATGTAATATCGCTTCTAAAAAGATGTTTCATTTTGTACCAGACACTTTTTCAAATAGTATCATTTTAAAAGATTTTAATGCCAGTGGTTTTGTCTATTTATCTCCTGGTGATTCTAATATGGCAGCAACGATTGCATTTCAAACCAAAGCGGTTTTGGCAAATGGAAGTGTTGCAACAAATTATACCAATGGTTGTTTTGCACAAGATGTGAACTATCAGTTTAGTTTTACCAATCCTACTATACCTGCAAATGCTGGTGGTATTAGCTATTTTGATGATGGAGGTGTTACCTCTACTTATCATGGTACACCACATTCAGGAGATTTTGATACCACACAGAGTCATTTTAATAGTGGTATTGCAAATATAGATATAAAATTTAATTTTAATAAAAATGCGATGGTTGCGGTAAATCCATTTGAAATCAATAAAAATGATTTTAATATTACAGGCATTGTTGATACAAATGGTGCAAGTGGAAGTGACTTTAATCGAAGTGTCAATCAAAGTATCCCTTTTTACTATGGACGTTTACATATACCTGATATCACAGTAGATAAACCACAATGTACAATGCCTCTGTATTATGAAATATATTGTAAAGATTGTAATAAAAGTCGATATACATTAGCAAACAATCCTGAAAGTGTAGACAGTGTTAATTGGTATAATATCAATACAATACATACAACTGCTTTACAGGGAAGTTTCAGTGGTGAACATACGAACAATGGTGTGCATGTTGGGACAAAAACACTCAAAGGTGTCAATCTCTCTTTAAATGGGATCAAACCACCTTATAAAGATAAAGTTGTTGTGAATCCTTCAAGTTGGTTGTTGTTTAATCCTTTTGTTGCAACAACAAAAACTTGGGGTAAAGTTGATTTTACAAGTGCTGCAAAAGAGTGGGCTGGTAAAGGAAAGTTGGGTTATACCGTAGATAGTAATATATCTAAAAGAGATATTAAAAAGATGGATTGGTAAGAGATGAAAAAAAGTGGATTTAGTTTGATAGAATTAGTATTTGCGATTGTTATTATTGCTATTTCTGTCATGACAATTCCTTTGATGCTGTCACAAAGTGCTAAAAATGATAGTTTTTCTCTCATGCAGGAGTCTATCCTTGCAGCAAGAACAAAGATGGGCAATATTCTCAGTTATATGTGGGATGATAATGCCATTGAAACAAATAGCACGATGATTGTTGTTTTAGATGTAAAAAATGGTGACAGTGAACTTGATCGTAATATGAGTACACTCAATAGCAATAGAAGAATAGGGCATATTCCAAAAGATAAAAGAAGACATATGATGGAAGGGAACAGTACTGTTATGACATTTCCCTCAACTGCTGTGGATGTCAATATAACGGACTTAAACGATTTTGATGCTAAAACTACGTCTATAGCTTTTAGTGGAACTGGAAGTGCAACTGATAACTTTGATTATTTAGATAAAAATCTCTCACTTGCAACAAAAGTTTATTATATCGATGATAAAACAGACTATAACGCTACAAATATTACATTTGATTTTGATGTAAGTACTAAAAAAAGTATAACAGCTGTAAATAATACGACAAATATCAAAATGATAGAGTTAAATGTAACAAGTCAAAGTTATCAGCCATTTGTATTTCGTACATTTTCATGCAATATTGGACAATCTAAATATCTCTATAGGACAGCAAACTGATGCAAATTATAAATGATACTAAACGTGAAGCATTTACCTTGATAGAGATTATACTTGTTATTGTGATTTTAGGTATTGTCTCTATGATTGGTGCAGATATTATCGCACATATGTATGAAGGCTATACTCGTTCTAAAATAGTTAACGAATTGACGCAAAAAACAGAACTATCTATCGAGCAAATTGCAAAACGTTTACAATACAGAATCAAAAACACCACTTTTGCACGAGATAAAAATAATCCAAATACGATAAAACCCCTCTCTTCTGATGATTTAAATGAGACCTTCAATATGATAGAGTGGATAGGTTATGACAATGAAGGATTTTTGGGAGATTACAACGGTTCTGTTAATGTTCCTGGATGGAGTGGTTTTGTTGATTTAAACAATGCCAACACTGATAAAACACAGATTGTGACACCAGGTTCACACCTAAGCTATGCAAAAAGTACCATCAATGCACTCTCTTACAATGATATCGATATCTCCGCACCAACACCCGGTAAAGGTCCTGCCATAGTTTTTAAGTGTTGGAACAGCGTAGAACCAAAGATGTATGGATTTGACTATACCCATCCTAATGATCATAACAATACTTTGCGTGTTAAAAGTGTTGGTGAAGATGTCCTTCAATTTACTGAAAACCTTAATTCCAAAGAGTTATGTGAACAGTATTATCTAGCATGGTCGGCTTATGCACTTGTACCAGAGGGAAATGATGCAAATGATTTTAATCTAACGCTCTATTATAATTATCAACCATGGTATGGTGAGAAGTACAGTGATCCGGGAACGAAACATAGTGTTGTTGCTGAGCATGTCAGCACTTTTCGTTTTATCAAGGTAGGAAATACGGTTCGCATCAAACTCTGTATACAAGATGGTAATCAAACGGGTACAAGTGTTGGTATATGTAAAGAAAAGGCGGTGTTTTGATGCGTAAAGGATTTGGACTATTGGTTGCGATTTTAATCATGATGACGGTTGCCTTGTTGATGACAATGATGATCTCTTACAGTACCAGTTCTGTAAAATCAACCATTGACCTTTACTTAAAAGAACAAGCAGAGATCTTAACCAGAAATGCGACGGAGTATACGCTTTTAGCGATCTCGGGACACAATAACACACAAAATTGTATTGAAGAAATCAATGCGACTTATCCTAGCGCTACAGCACCGACGCATCATATTCATGTCAATGTATGGTATATTGGAGATGGTATTCCTGTAAGTTGTTCGCATATTTTGGAAAACAATATTACAACAGCTGATTCTAATCTAACAGCTATTATTGATGTTGTTGTAAGTGTCGATCAAGCTAGAACAGGTATTACAGAGCCTATACGTTTACACAGACGGACAATTCAAAAACCTTGATTTTACATACACTACACACTTATATGCTATACTTTACTTGTATTTAAAATTTAACACAGGAGAGAGAGTATGCGTACAACAAAATTGATTATTGCATTATTGGCTGCGTCATTTATATCTACAGCAGTTTATGCAAAATGCGGCGGTGGTATGATGGATCATGCGACAGCAAAAGCTAAAGAGGTTGTTTCGCAAGAAACAAATGCAACAGTACAAAAAGCCAAAACGACAGTTAAAACCAAAGCCAAAGAGATGGTAAAAGGTAAATGTGGCGTAGGAAAATGCGGTTGATTATAAACCACTTTTAATCTCCCGTCCCGTCAATACGACCTTCCTTTGGCGGGACACCTTAAGTGTATTTGCACCATTTAGCATATCTCAAACGGCTTCACGGTGGGTATCCCCAAAATTTGTTCCAAATTTTGACCCTACCGCTGTAGATGTTATTCGATAAGCTAAACGGTGCAAATACATTTAGTACTAATAAAACATCATAATTTCATTCTCATCAATTTTTGCTATAATCGCGAAAGATTATAATGCAAAGGCAAATATGTTTATAGATAATGTTGAACTGACACTCAGTTCTGGTAAAGGCGGTGCTGGTTCGGTATCGTTTCGTCAAGAGAAATTTGTTCTCAAAGGTGGTCCTGATGGTGGCGACGGTGGACGTGGTGGTGATGTTTTTTTTCAAGTAGATAAAAATAGTCATACACTCTCCTCCTTTCGTGGCAAAAATCACATGAAAGCTAAAAATGGCAATCCCGGTGAAGGACGAAAAAAGTATGGCAAAAAAGGTGAATCACTAACTGTTGTCGTGCCTCCTGGAACGCAAGTATTGGATCCACAAAGTGGTGAAGTTTTACTAGATTTAACCCAAGACGGAGAAATTGTAAAATTTTTAGAAGGGGGAAAGGGTGGACTGGGTAACTGGCACTTTAGAAGTTCCACCAATCAAAGACCTACCTATGCACAGCCTGGGCTTCCAGGGGAGACAAAACAGGTGCGACTTGAGTTAAAGCTTATCGCTGATGTTGGTTTGGTAGGATTTCCAAATGTAGGAAAATCAACGCTTATCTCCACCGTATCCAATGCAACACCGGAAGTTGCCAATTATGAATTTACAACGCTTACACCAAAGCTGGGTGTTGTTCAGATTGATGCTTTTAGTGCATTTGTGATGGCAGATATTCCCGGTATCATTGAAGGGGCGAGTGATGGTCGTGGTTTGGGATTTGATTTTTTACGGCATATCGAGCGTACCAAGTTTTTGTTGTTCATGATTGATTTGGCAAATTATCGACCACTTGAAGAACAGTATGATGTTCTCAAAGAGGAGTTGGCAAATTTTTCAGATGAACTTAAAGACCGCAATTTTGCTATCGCTTTGAGTCGTGCTGATGCCTTGAGTGAAGAAGAAGTTGTAAGTAAAACCAGAGATTTTTTAAAACATTTGGATTTAAAAGAAGAGACACATGGCAATAAATACCAATTTTTAGAAAAGTTTCCAACATATCTACAAGATACTGAGTTACCGGCTGTGTATGATAAAACAAAACCTTTTTTCGTTGCACCCTTTTCATCAATATCTCAAATCAATATAGATCCACTTCGTTATGCACTCTCAGATATCGTATCCAAAGAGCAAATGTGAAGCGTATCGTTGTTAAAGTTGGCTCTCATGTCTTAAGTGAGCAAAACAGGTTGGCAAAAGAACGTATCACAAACTTGGTTAAATTGTTATGCGATTTGCAACAAAAGTATGAAGTGATACTGGTCTCTTCTGGTGCAGTTGCGGCGGGGTATTCAAAACTGAAAATAGACAAATCGATACTGGCAAATCGTCAAGCGATCGCTTCTGTTGGACAGCCATATCTGATGAGCGTTTATCAAAAAAAGTTTGCTGCTGCTGATATTTTAACAGCACAGGTACTACTCACAGCGGATGATTTTGATTCTCGTAAACGCACGGCTCATGCAAAAAGTGCAGTTAGCAAACTACTTAAATATAATATCATACCCATCATCAATGAAAATGATACAACAGCAACAGAAGAGCTTGTCTTTGGGGACAATGACCAACTCTCAGCCCATGTTGCATACTATTTTGATGCAGATATGCTAGTGATTCTCTCAGATATCGATGGTTATTATGATAGTGATCCAAGAGAGAATAAAAATGCAAAAATTCTTAAAGAGGTTTCACAGATAAGAGATGAAGATTTAGAGATTCCATGTGATCCAAATCATACTTTTGCAACTGGTGGTATCGCGACAAAACTTAAAGCCGCAAAATTTTTGCTCGAACATGAAAAAGAGATGTTTATGACCACTGGATTTGATCTCAGTATCATCCGAAGTTTTTTACTTGAAGGTAAACAGATTGGCGGTACACACTTTTGTAAGGAGATCCCATGCGTATAGTGTTTATGGGAACACCTTCTTATGCTACAGAAATTTTAAAAGCACTTTTACATGAAGAGGGCATAGATGTGGTTTCGCTGATCACGCAACCGGATAAGCCTGTTGGTAGAAAACAGATTTTAACCCCGCCGGATACAAAAAAGTACTGTCTTGAACATGAAGTTTTGATTGATATCTTTCAGCCTAAAAGTTTACGAAATGATGAAAGTATCGCTTATATCAAAAAACATAATCCTGATTTCATCGTAGTAGCTGCTTTTGGGCAAATCTTGCCTCAAGCAGTTTTAGAGATAGCACCTTGTATCAATCTTCATGCGTCATTGTTGCCCAAGTATCGCGGTGCTTCACCCATACAAGCAGCCATCTTAGATGTCCAAAGATATAGCGGTGTAACGTCTATGCTTATGGATGTCGGACTTGATACAGGGGATATACTGGGATATAGTATGCTTGATATCAGAGATAAAGATGCTGTGATATTGTTTGAAGAACTCTCTTATTTGGCTGCAACACTTTGTTTAAAAACACTCAAAAAATTTGATATATTAAAACCTTTACCACAGATTGATTGTGACAGTACCTATGCTAAAAAAATCAAAAAAAGTGATGGTGAAATTACGTTTGAAAATGCTTCAAAAGTTTACGCAAAGTATCTTGCATTTATCTTTTGGCCAGGTATCTTTTTGAAAAGTGGCTTGAAACTTAAAAATCTTTCACTACATCAGTGTGATGGATCTTTTAGAGAGGGAGAAATAGTAGAAATCTCAGATGACTATATCATCATAGGTTGCAAGAGCGGTGCTTTGAAGATTAAGGAAGTACAACCACCATCTAAAAAAGTGATGGGTGTGATAGATTATATACGTGGAAAAAGGTTAAGTGTTGGAGATACTTTATCTTGAGAGTATAGACTCTACGCATCGCTATCTGATCGATGCTTTAAAACAAAAAAGTATTCGACCTCCTTATGCAATCAGTGCACAAAGGCAATTGGCTGGAATCGGAAGTCGTGGTAATCTTTGGACTGGTATAGAGGGTAATCTTTTTTTATCTTTTTGTCTTTATAAAAGTGAGTTGCCTTCAGATTTACCGATACAATCCATGTCGATATATTTTTCGTTTATTTTCAAAGAACTGTTGTCTGATCTTGGTTCAAAGATATGGTTAAAATGGCCGAATGATTTTTATATAAAAGAGAAAAAAATCGGAGGTACTATCACGTCTATATTACATGAAAATATGGTTGTTTGTTCTATAGGATTAAACCTTTTGGCAGCACCACATGATTTTGGAGTTTTAGATATTTCGGTAGATAAAGATAAGCTTCTTTTTGATTATTTTTTAAAATTAAAAGAAGATATTTTTTGGAAGGATATATTTAGAAAATATAAGGTAGAATTTTTACAATCTACAAAATATACATACTATGACGGAAATAGTGCAAAAAAGGTTTCTTTAAGAGAAGCAGAGCTGCTTGAAGATGGGTCGATTTATTTAGAAAACAGAAGGATATACAGTTTAAGATGAGTGAAATTATAGCTATAGCAAACCAAAAGGGTGGTGTCGGAAAAACTACAACAGCAGTAAATCTTGCTGCTTCACTTGCTGTAGCAGAAAAAAGAGTTTTACTGATTGATATCGATCCACAAGCAAATGCTACAACTGGTTTAGGATTTGTCAGAAGTGATTATGAGTTTAATATCTATCACGTCTTAATCGGACGTAAAAAGATGTCACAGGCAATCCTTACATCAAACATTGAGATGCTTGATCTTGTTCCTGCAAACATCGGTTTAGTTGGATTGGAAAAAGATTTTTATGATAGTGGTATCCAAAATAAAGAGCTTGTCTTAAAAGAAAAATTAGATGAAGTGAAAGACAACTATGACTATATCATCATCGATTCTCCTCCAGCCCTCGGTCCCATTACTATCAATGCTTTAAGTGCATCCAATTCTGTGATTATTCCTATTCAGTGTGAATTTTATGCCCTAGAAGGGTTAGCACAGTTGTTAAATACGATCAAGTTAATTAAAAAAACAATCAATCCAAAACTCAATATCAAAGGTTTCTTGCCTACGATGTATAGTGCACAAAATAATCTTTCAAAAAATGTACTTTATGATTTGCAACAACATTTTAGCAGTAAACTATTTACATTAGAAGAGAGTGAAGAGAAATATATCGTTATACCTCGTAACGTTAAATTAGCAGAATCTCCAAGTTTTGGTAAGCCTATTTTACTTTATGATATAAAATCGACTGGTTCAATCGCATATCAGCATCTTGCACAATCGATTCTTGATGCAGGCTAATCCGAAAAAACAAATCAACTTAAAACTATTTCTGATCTATCCAGATCAATACAATAAAAATTATGCAAATAGGAGCTATTTATGGCAAAAAATAGATTGGGTAGAGGATTAGGTGCAATCCTCGATGATGTAGAAGATGCTTATCGAAAAGATATAGAAAGTGATACTACTGTTGTAAGAGATATTCCTTTATCCGAAATCAAGCCTAATATCTACCAACCACGTAAAAGTTTTAATGAAGAAGCACTTCAAGAACTAGCGCATTCACTTGAAAAACATGGTCAGTTACAACCAATAGTCGTTATTCAAAAAGATGAAGGTTTTATGATTATTGCCGGTGAAAGAAGATTCCGTGCATCAAAACTTGCTGGATTTGAGACGATTAAAGCTATCGTTGCTAACTATGAAAATGAAAATTTACGGGAATTGGCTTTAATTGAAAATATCCAAAGAGAAAATCTTTCTCCTCTTGAATTGGCTCAGTCCTATAAAGAGTTAATAGAAGAGTATCAAATAACACAAGATGAATTAGGTGATATTATTCATAAAAGTCGCTCTCAAATTACAAATACTTTGCGTTTATTGCAATTGTCCGCTTATACTCAGGATTTATTGAGCACTGGAAAAATAACACAAGGTCATGCCAAGGTATTAGTTGGACTTGATTTGGAAGCCGAAAAGCTTATAGCAGATACAATTATCGGGCAAAAACTCAGTGTTCGCGATAGTGAAGAGCTTGTTAAAAGTTTAAAAGAAAATGTGCATGAAAGAGATAACGATACCAAAGAAACAGTACAATTTCAGACTTCTTCAAAAAAATTTCCTGAAATGAAAAATATCGTGCGAAAATTGCAGGATAAAGGATTTAAAGTTTCAAATACTAAAAACAAAATAGCGCTTACTTTTGAAGATGAGTCACAAGTTAATGCGTTCTTATCGATATTATCAGATAATTAAATTTTTCTTTATGAATTGTATGATACAATCATGCGAATTTTTCATGTATAATTTGAAAAAACTTACAAAAGGCTACTTATGTTAGATATACAATTTGGTGTACTGTTATTTATTGCGGTGTTGTTCCTTGCTCTTATCTTTATTCTCAATAAAATGCTTTATCAGCCACTGTTGGCTTTTATGGATAAAAGAGATGAAACAATCAAAGATGATATGAAATCTGCCAAACAGATGGGAAATGATGTTGAAGAGGCTCAAAAAGTTGCACATGATACAATTCTTGAGGCAAAATCACAAGCACATAAGATTCGTGAGAGTGCTACAGCCCAAGCAAAAGAAAAAGCAGAGAAATTGATCGATAGTGCAAAAGAGACAATTGATGGCAAATACAATGATTTTACACAATCACTTCTTTCACAAAGAGAAGAGTTGAAAAAAAGTATTTCTGCAAATGTTCCTGCTTATCAGAAAAGTATTCAAAACAAATTAAAAAAATTATCATAAAGGAGAGCAGTTGAAACTTAGATATCTAATCATCTTGTTGTTACCTGCAATTGCGTTTGCTGGAGAATCTGAAGCAAATAGTGGAACAGATATAATGGCAAGGACAATTAACTTTATTATTTTTGCAGGGATCTTGTATTATCTGATTGCAGATAAAGTGAAAGCATATTTTAAAGGAAGAACCAGAGGTATTGCCAATCAACTTACAGAGATACAAGAAAAATTAAATTCTGCTAAACAAGCAAAAGAAGATGCTTTGGCTGACGCAAAAAATGCTGATGCTAAAGCAAAAGAGTTGGTAGAAATTGCTAAGAATGAGGCATCATTTATAAGTGACAAAATTGCCCAAGATACTAAAACTGAAATCGCACATCTTGAAAAAGCATTACAAGAGCGTATGGAGATAGAAGAAAAAAAGATGGGAAAAGAGGTTGTATCAGAAGTTATTGATGAACTTTTTGCAGATGGGAAAATCAAACTGAGTAATGATGATTTCTTAAATATTATCAAAAAGAAGGTAGCTTGAGATGAGTGATATCGCTAAAAAATATGTTAAAGCTTTGATAAATAGTATGAATGATAAAGAGATTGGCACACTTTCAAAAGGTCTTGATAGTATGACTGGAGCTTTTAAAAATAACAAGTTTCTTGCTATTATACATTCTCCTGATGTTAGTCGTGTACAAAAAGAAGAATTTATAAGAGGTCTTATAAATACTAAAGATGAAAAAATTATTAATTTTATCAAATTGCTTATTTCTAAAGATAGATTAGATGAAATACCATCAATTGCACATGAATTACAAAATCGTATTGCTCTTAAAAACAATACTTTTCATGGGGTATTGATAAGTGGCAAAAAAGTAACAAAAGAAAAACTCAAAGATATCGAGAGTGTTTTGTCTAAGAAATTTGATTCTGCTATTAAACTTGAAAATAAAGTTAGTGATTATAATGGTATGAAAGTTGAGATAGAGAGTTTAGGTGTAGAAATAGGATTGTCTACTGATAGATTAAAACAACAAATTGCGCAAACAATTTTAAACGCGATATAAATTATAAAGGAGAAGTTAGTGAGTGCAAAAATTAAAGCTGATGAAATCAGTACATTAATTCAGGAAAGAATTGAAAATTTTGAATTAAATGTTGATATTGAAGAGACGGGTAAAGTTATCCAGTTTGCGGATGGTATTGCAAGAGTTTATGGCTTGAACAATGTTATGGCAGGTGAAATGGTTGAGTTTGAAAGCGGTGATCGTGGAATGGCTCTTAACCTTGAAGAATCTGTTGTGGGTATTGTTGTTCTTGGAAAAGGTGGTAAAATCAAAGAGGGTTCAAGTGTTAAAAGACTTGGAAGACTTTTAAAAGTCCCTGTTGGTGATGCTATGATTGGTAGAGTTGTAAACCCACTTGGTGAAGCGATCGACGGAAAAGGTGTTATTAATACTACTGAAGAGAGATTTGTTGAAGAAAAAGCACCAGGGATTATGGCAAGAAAATCTGTTCATGAGCCACTTCAAACTGGTATCAAAGCGATTGATGCACTTGTACCGATTGGTAGAGGACAAAGAGAGTTGATTATCGGTGATAGACAAACAGGTAAAACAACTGTTGCGATTGATGCAATTATCAACCAAAAAGGTCAAGATGTTGTTTGTATTTATGTTGCTATTGGTCAAAAACAATCAACTGTAGCACAAGTTGTAAAAAAACTTGAAGAACACGGTGCTATGGATTATACAATCATTGTTAATGCTGCTGCAAGTGAATCTTCCGCCCTTCAGTTCTTAGCTCCATATGCTGGTGTAACCATGGGTGAATATTTTAGAGATAATGGTAGACATGCATTAATAGTTTATGATGATCTTACAAAACATGCGATTGCTTACCGTGAGATGTCATTGATTTTACGTCGTCCTCCAGGTCGTGAAGCATATCCGGGTGATGTATTTTACCTACACTCAAGATTGTTAGAGCGTGCTGCAAAATTGAGTGATGCGTTAGGTGCTGGTTCTATGACTGCCTTGCCTATTATCGAAACACAAGCAGGTGATGTTTCGGCATATATTCCAACAAATGTTATCTCTATCACAGATGGACAGATTTTCCTAGAGACAGATCTTTTTAACTCTGGTATCAGACCGGCGATCAATGTTGGTTTATCTGTATCTCGTGTTGGTGGTGCTGCGCAAATCAAAGCGACAAAACAAGTTTCTGGTACACTTAGACTTGACCTTGCACAATATCGTGAACTTCAGGCATTTGCTCAGTTCGCATCTGATCTTGATGAAACAAGTAGAAATCAGTTAGAACGTGGTGAAAGAATGGTAGAAGTTTTGAAACAAGGACCATATTCTCCATTGCCAATTGAGAAACAAGTTGTAATCATTTATGCTGGTGCAAATGGCTATCTTGATGATTTACCAGCATCTGATGTTACAAAATTTGAAGCTGAACTTTATCCGTTTGTTGAAGCAAAATATCCGCAGTTATTTAAAGATATTGCAACAAATAAAAAGATTGATGATGATACAAAAGCTCTTTTAAATAAAGTCTTGGATGAATTTAAATCAACTTTTGTAGTTAAATAAGGCTAAATATGGCAAATCTAAAAGATATAAAAAGAAATATCAAGAGTGTTAAAAATACGCAAAAGACTACACGTGCGATGAAACTTGTCTCTACTGCAAAGCTTAGGCGCGCAGAAGAGGCAGCTAAACGTGCTCGTCTATATGCAGAGAAATTAAATGACATGCTTTTTGAGATTTCTGAAAAAATTAATAAATTTAAAGTAGGCGGATCTACAAGTAAGTTTTTTAATAAAGTACAAAACCCTAAAACTGTTGATATCCTTTTTGTGACAGCAGATAAAGGTCTTTGTGGTGGCTTTAATGCTCAGACTATCAAAGAAGTTAAACGCGTTAGCGAACTTTATAGTGGTAAAGGTGCAACTGTTAGACTTCGTTGTGTAGGCAGAAAAGGGATTGATTTTTTCAATTTTCAAGGTACGGATATCTTAGATAAATATATCGGTATCAGTGCTGCACCAACATATGAAAAAGCACAAGAAGTTATTCAAGCGGCTGTTGATTCATTTACAGCCGGTGAGACTGATGTTATTGTATTGATTCACAATGGATACAAAAACATGATCACTCAGGAGATGAAAACACTTAATCTTATGCCCGTTGAAGCTATAGATGTGGATGATAAAATCAACGAATCTATGATGGAAGTTGAAGCAGAAGATGAAGAAAAAATCTTAGATGAATTGGTCAGAAAATATTTCGAATACAATATGTTCTATGCACTTATTGATTCACTTGCCGCTGAGCATAGTGCGAGAATGCAAGCTATGGACAATGCGACAAACAATGCAAAAGAGCGTGTAGATCAATTGACAATTCAATACAATAAAGCAAGACAAGAAGCAATTACGACCGAATTGATAGAGATTATCAGCGGTATGGAAGCACTATAAAAAAATAAAAGATAAATAGGTAAAAGGAGCATACAATATGGAAGGTGTTATTTCACAGGTTATCGGGCCTGTTGTAGATGTTGATTTCGAAGATTATCTTCCGGAAATCAATGAAGCGATTGAAGTAAATTATGAAGTTGAGGGAGCTAAACAAAGGCTTATCCTTGAAGTAGCGGCTATCGTTGGTGATAACCGTGTTAGAACGATTGCGATGGACATGAGTGAAGGTCTTACAAGAGGTCAAGTGGTCAAAGCATTGGGAAGCCCAATCAAGGTACCAGTTGGTGAAGAAGTTCTTGGAAGAATTTTTAATGTTATAGGTGAAGCGATTGATGACGCTGGTGAAGTGAATGTAAAACATGAGTGGTCAATTCACAGAGATCCACCACCATTTGAAGATCAAAGTACAAAATCAGAAGTTTTTGAAACAGGTATTAAAGTTGTTGATCTTTTGGCTCCATATGCAAAAGGTGGTAAAGTTGGTCTATTTGGTGGTGCTGGTGTTGGTAAAACAGTTATTATCATGGAACTTATCCATAACGTTGCATTTAAACACAGTGGTTATTCTGTATTTGCTGGTGTTGGTGAAAGAACCAGAGAGGGTAACGACCTTTACGAAGAGATGAAAGAATCGAACGTATTGGATAAAGTTGCACTGTGCTATGGTCAGATGAGTGAACCTCCAGGAGCAAGAAATAGAATCGCGCTTACAGGTATTACGATGGCTGAGTATTTTAGAGATGAGATGGGTCTAGATGTATTGATGTTTATCGATAATATCTTTAGATTTGCACAATCTGGTTCAGAGATGTCAGCACTTCTTGGTCGTATCCCTTCAGCAGTTGGTTACCAACCGACACTTGCTCGTGAAATGGGTGCATTACAAGAGAGAATCACATCAACTAAAAAAGGTTCTATTACCTCAGTTCAAGCAGTTTATGTTCCTGCGGATGATCTTACTGATCCTGCGCCTGCAACAGTTTTTGCACACCTTGATGCGACAACAGTTTTAAACAGAAGTATCGCTGAAAAGGGTATTTATCCTGCGGTTGATCCATTGGATTCAACTTCAAGAATGCTTGATCCTGTAATCATTGGTCAAGACCATTATGATACTGCACGTGGTGTACAATCTATATTACAAAAGTATAAAGATCTTCAGGATATTATCGCTATTCTTGGTATGGATGAACTTAGTGAAGAAGATAAGCAAATTGTTGAAAGAGCAAGAAAAATTGAAAAATTTCTTTCTCAGCCATTCTTCGTTGCAGAGGTATTTACTGGTAGTCCAGGAAAATATGTAACACTTGAAGAGACTTTAGAAGCATTTCAAGGTATTTTAGAAGGCAAATATGACCATATGCCTGAAAATGCATTTTATATGGTAGGTAGTATACAAGAGGCTGTTGAAAAAGCTGAGAAGATGAAAGGGTAGGGAGTATTTCCCCTCTTTTTCGAAAAGGATAAGTAATGGCTACAATGAAAATGGAGATAGTAACTCCGCATGGAATGATTTTTGAGGGTGATGTTTCAAGTGTTACACTTCCGGGAAGCGAAGGTGAATTTGGTGTTTTGCCTGGTCACGCATCTGTTGTAACAACACTGTCAGGTGGTGTTATAGAAGTTGTAAAAGCGGACAATTCTAAAGAACTTATTGCTATTAACTGGGGTCATGCCAAAGTTGATAGTGATAAAGTAAGTGTCTTGGCAGATGGTGCAGTTGCTGTAGGCGGAAATTCAAATGAAATTGCACAAAATCTTGAAGAAGCAAAAGAATTAATCAAAAGTATGAGTGATTCTGATATAGCAATCGCGGCTGCTACTGCAAAACTGGAGACAGCAGCTAAAAGCGGATTTTAATAATATGGATCTTCTATTTACTTATATAACCAGTGGTGGTATCATTTCCACACTGGTGTTTATATGGCTTTCGCTTTATTTTATAGTGACATTTTGGATTTGGATTAGTAAACATTTGACACTAAAAAGCTGGGAAAGTGTTGAAAAAAAATCTCTTGAAACACTTTTACGTGGTTCACGGAACATCAACAATGCATCAATCTTACGAAATTGCTTGAATGCAAATGCTACAAGAACGTCACTTAATATCTGTAAAAGTGTTGCAGAAAAAAAATCTACGTCATATTTGGCAATGCTCTCAGTTATCTCTTCAACAGCACCTTTTATTGGTTTATTTGGCACAATCGTATCTATCTTAAATACTTTCAATCAGCTAGGAGATGCGCAAACTGCGTCATTGACTGTTATTGCTCCGGCTATTAGTGAAGCATTGGTCGCTACAGCTGCTGGTATTTTTGTTGCTATACCCGCTTATAGTGCGCATGTATTACTTAAAAGAAAAGCGTATGAGTTGATGAGTTTGATCCAAAGAGAAGTTGATATGTTGACTTCTGACGATACTTTTTTGTATGAGTAGAGGTCGGTATGTTTAACTGGGACGAAAATCCAGATCTAAATATCACACCACTTGTTGATATCATGTTGGTTCTTATGGCTATCTTAATGGTAACTGCACCTGTTATGGAGTATGAAGAACAGATTAATTTACCAAAAGGATCTGCCCAAAAATCTACCCATAAAATACCTGATCTTTCTATTCGTATTGATAGTAAAAAAAATATTTATATCAAACATGATAAATATAGTTTTGCTACGTTTGCAGATGATTTTGTACTTGGATCCCAAAAATATCCTAAAAGTACGGTTGTATATATCAAAGCTGATAAAGAGTTAAAATATAACGATGTTATCTATGTGCTTAAAGTCATCAAAGATTCAGGTTTTACTAAAGTATCACTCGTAACCAATGGTTGATAAATTTTCCTATAAAGTAATTGCTCTATTTCTTGCAATTTTTATTTATATATTCCTTGTTTATGCACTAGTATTTGGTGTATTTAAGGATGATAAGAAGAAAAAAGACTACGGTTTTAATGTCGATGAAGCTGTTGTTGTCAATATAGATACACTGGTTCCAGATACGCCAAAAGTGATCAAAAAACCAAAACCTGTTGTAAAGTCTCCTAAAATTCCTGTACGCGCTATGCCTATTGAGCATGTTGTTCCTGTAGAAAAACCGATTGAAAAAAAGCCTGAACCGCCAAAAGAGGTCACAAAGCCTGAACCTGAAGTTGTTAAAGAGGTTAAAAAAGAGAGTCGCGACAAAGAAGCTAAAAGTGCTAAAGATCTTTTTTCAACAATTCGTACAGACAAGTATCAAAAAGCGATGCAAGAAAAGTTGAAACAAGAAAAAGCTAGAGCAAGTAGACTTAAAAAACAAAAAGCTAAAGAAGCTCGTAAAAAATCTCGTGAAGCAAAAAAGCGTAAAGAAAAACAAACAAAAGCAAAAAGACGTGCGCAGCAAATGTTGGAAGAGTTACAAATCTCACAAAGTACTTCAAAACACCGTAAAAAAGGTGAAAATGATAAGTTTTGGAGTTATGTTTCTGATAAAATCATGTCAAAATGGCAACGTACTATTTCCACACAAAACGGCTTACATGCAACGGTAATCATACGTATTGATAATAGAGGAAAATTGACTTATCATAATTTAAAATCCTCATATAATAGTTTATTTGATACAAAACTTAAGGTATTTCTTGATAATTTAGAGTATACGAGATTTCCTGCTTACAAAGATGGTTCTTACATTGAAGCAGAATTTGAATTTAAAGATAAAGACAAAGGGTTGTAAATGAAAAAAGTATTTTTGCTTTTATTCAGTTGGGTCTATCTTCATGCCTATGATTCTACTATTGAAATTGTTAAAAATATCGATAAAAAGGCGCATATTGCAGTGGCAGATTGTTCCACACAAGGCGTAAATCGTGACGTTAATAGAAAGTTTTTAAAGCTTTTAATAGGTGATTTAAAAGTAACGACACATTTTATGGTAGATGATAAGTATGTCACTTTAGATTATAATAGTAACAGTGCATTGCCACAGTTGGCAAAAAATGGTGTTGAATTGTTGGTTAAGACAAAACTAGAAAGCAAATCAAATACTAAGTTTGTTGCGAGTGTAAAATTGTTAAATGCTAAAAATGGATCACAGTTATATGAAAAATTTTATACTATCTCCAAACCCAAGCGTTATCCTTTCCTTGCCCATAATGTAACGATTGATGTCAATAACTTTTTTGGTGCTCCACCGGTTGACTGGATGCGTAAATATGTAATATTTGCGATGTATACCAAAAGTGGCAAAAGCAATATTATCGTTTCGGATTATACTTTGACATTTAAAAAGACGATTATTTCCGGTGGTCTAAATCTCTTCCCAAAATGGGCGAATAGTGCGCAAGATGCTTTTTACTATACTTCTTATAATGGTTTAAAACCTACCTTGTATCGTGTTGATATTTATACAGGAAGAAAACGAAAAATTGCATCGAGTTCAGGTATGATTGTTTGTTCAGATGTGAGTAAAGATGGTAGCAAGATTTTAGTAACAATGGCACCACATGATCAACCAGATATCTATCTTATTGATGTAAGAAATGGTTCAAAAAGTAGACTTACTTCATACAGTGGTATTGATGTAAGTGGCAATTTTGTTGACAATGAATCGAAAATTGTTTTTATTTCTGAGCGATTAGGTTATCCAAATATCTTTGCAAAGTCTATCAATGGTGGTAAAGTTGAGCAGATGATTTATCATGGGAAAAATAATAGTTCTTGTTCTACCTTTGGTAAGTATATTGTCTATTCAAGTCGTGAAGGACGTAACTCTTTTGGCAAGAATACGTTTAATCTCTATCTCATATCAACACAAACAGATTTTATACGTAAATTAACAACCAATGGAAAAAATTTATTTCCAAGATTTGCACCTGATGGAGAAACAGTTTTATTTATCAAGTATATAGGTAGCAGGAGTTTATTGGGAGTGTTGCGTTTAAATGCCAATAAGAGTTTTTTGTTCCCGCTTAGATCAGGAAAAATACAGTCAATCGACTGGTAACAGGTCTATTATACAAAAAACGTTACAATAAAAAATTAAAAAGTAAGGATTTTAAAATGAAATATATATATATTTTAGTTATTACACTTTTCGTTGTATTAGGTAGTGGTTGTGCTGAAAAAGCACCTGAACTGGCAAATAATACATCAGGACAATTACCACAAAACAATACCCCTGAGATTACAAATGATTCACAGATATCGAATATGAATAATATGGATGAAAATGTAAAATACGGTTCCACAGATGAGCGTATTGCTGCGATTGCACAGGAAGTTGAGCCTATCTACTTTGCAACAGATAGTTATACTATTTCACCAAGTGAACATGAAAAAGTTGATAGCGATGCAGCGATATTCAATGGTGATCTAGCACAAGATCTCTCTATTCGAGTAGAAGGAAATTGTGATGAATGGGGAACTGATGAGTACAATTATGCGTTAGGTCTAAAACGTGCCAAAAGTGCTAAGGATGCTCTCTCTGTTGCAGGTGTCAACGAAGGTAGAATGGCTTTGATAAGTTATGGTGAAAGTAAACCTGTTTGTTCTGAGCATAATGATGCATGCTGGCAACAAAACCGAAGAGCTGATTTTACACTTTTACCATAGGTTAATAACATGAAATATATATTGATACTCTCTTGTGTTTTTTCTATTTATCTAAATGCTGAAGTATCTGCATTTGGTGCAGGCAATCTAAATGCAAAAAATCCTTATGGGCTCACCGAAGGTGAAAAGGTGATTTATGCTAATAAAAAGGCAATTCTTACCAATTCTAAAGAAGTCAAATCATTACGTTATAAAGTTGATCAACTCACTGAAAGTATACAAGGATTGAGGAGTGTAGTGGACTCTTTAAGTGAAAAAGTTGGGCAAACAGGTCAGCAACTCCATCAAATGGATGCTGATAATTCACAAGCAAAAGACGATAAGATTCAAGCACTTAAAAATGAACTTTCAGAGCAAAAAGAATATGCTCAAAAGCTTGCAACTGCTTTACAGAAGCTTACAGTTATGATCGATGACATGAGTGTAAACTATGTCAAAAAAAGTGACTTGCCAACACGAAAAAAAAAAGTAATTAGCAAAAAAAAGATTACAAATAAACTACTTTTGAGTAGTGCGATTAAGTTGTTTCGTGCAAAAAAATATGATGATGCATCTTTAAAATTTGCATTACTTGCCAAAAAGAGTTATAAACCTGCAATGTCTAATTATTATCTTGGCGAGTGTGCTTATTATCAAAAGAGTTATAAAGCAGCTATTGTCTATTTTAAAAAGAGTGCAGGATTTTATGATAAAGCTTCATATATGCCTACGTTATTACTTCATACAGCACTTAGTTTTGAAAAGATACATGATAATGAAAATGCAAAACGTTTTTTTCAAGCCGTCATAACTAACTATTCTCAATCAACACAAGCAAAAATTGCACAAAAACATTTATAAGTGTAGATTGCACTAAGTCTTTTGTGCTATAATGCACACTTCAAATATAAAATGAGGAATAATTTATGGCTATAGAAAATAACCAAGTAGTATCAATCGAATATGATTTAACTGAAAAAGATCAAACAGAAGTTTTAGATTCAAATATAGGTCATGCACCTTTAGAATTTATCACAGGTAAAAGCCAAATCATCCCAGGACTTGAAAGTCAACTTATGGCACTTTCAGCAGGTGATGAGCAATCTATCACAGTGCCAGCAGCAGAAGCTTACGGTGAAGTTAATCCAGAAGCTGAAGATACATTACCAGCAGAGCAATTTGCAGGTCTAGAACTAAAAGAGGGTATGCAACTTTATGGTCAGGGTGAAAATGGTGAAACAGTTATGGTAACAGTAAAATCTTTCAATGATGAGAATGTTACTATTGATTATAATCATCCTTTGGCAGGTAAAGATTTGACATTTAATGTTAAGATTCTTGATGTACGTGATGCAACTCCTGATGAAGTATTAAGCGGTCAAGTAGGCGGTAGTGAAAGTTGTGATTCGGGATGTGGTTGCCACTAGAATAAACTTTTATTTAAAGCATGGGATTGAACCATTCTTTCTCATGCTAGATTTTACACTCTCTTACAATTTTCTTGTTATAATCTCACAAAAACAAGGATTTTTATGAAAAAAACTGCTTTTATATTCCCAGGACAAGGTTCTCAATCCATCGGTATGGGAAAAGATTTTTATGATGCTTCAGATATCGCTAAAGAGATGATTTCCAATGCATCTGATGCAATCAATGTAGATTTTAAAACACTTTTGTTTGAAGAAAACGACAAACTAGAACAAACCCAATATACACAACCAGCTATTTTACTCGTAAGTGCTATCGCACATAAACTTTTTGAAGATGCACAAAATATCAAACCCTATTTTGCTCTTGGACACTCTTTAGGAGAATTTTCTGCACTTGTTAGTGTAGGTGCACTGGACTACATAGATGGCGTGAAACTGGTACATCAACGAGGTAAGCTCATGCAAGAGGCTTGTGAAGGGAAAAATGCTGGTATGATGGCGTTGATCGGTTTAGATGATGAAAGTGTTGAGAAACTAACTGCTGATGCAAGAGATGAAGGAAAACAAGTTTGGGCGGCAAACTATAATAGCAATGGACAGATTGTTGCTGCCGGTAATAAAGACGATTTAAAAGCGATGGAAAGTATTTTTAAAGGTGCAGGTGCAAAAAGAGCACTACTTTTAAATATGTCAGTTGCAAGCCACTGTCCACTGCTTAGTTCGGCTGTAGAGCCACTCAAAAATAGTCTCGAAGCGGTTTTGAAAGATCCATTCATTGCACCTGTTATCTCTAACGTAACAGCTGAAAAATATAACACAAAAGAAGAAGCAATAGCCCTATTGCCTGAGCAGTTGGTCAAACCAGTGCTTTATAAACAATCAATCGAAAGATTTGATGATGAAATTGATATGTTTATAGAGTTTGGTGGCAGTGTACTCAAAGGCTTAAATAGAAGGGGTACAAAAAAACCTACTATTTCTATCACGGACATGCTCTCTTTAAACAGTGCATTTGATGCGTTAAAATGATTAAAATAGCACTTGCGCAAATCAGCCCAAAGCTTAGTCGAGAGAACTTTGAAGT
>JALULO010000113.1 GCA_027056215.1 Campylobacterales bacterium
AAAAAGTAACCGTGTAAAAAGTTGGCTCTGTTACAGAGTTAAAGGTGCACAAAGATTTGTTCTGCACGCAAGCGACTTTTTGGGAGTTTTGCATTGAAGTCCTCTTCATGATGATAGCCTATCGCCAGTGCCACTTCACACTTGTAGCCATCCAACTCATGTGCAAACGCTTTTTCCACCATAGGCACATCGATACCCTCTAATGGTGTAGAGTCGATCCCCAATCTTGCCAAGGTATGCAAGGCATTTCCCAAAGCAAGATAGAGTTGGTTTTTCGTCCATATTGAAGTATCGCCCTTTTCATCTGTATTTAACTCGGCAAAGAGAAAACTCCCAAAGGCTTTTTCTCTCTCCTCTTCTGCGATACGCCCATCAACTACATACTGATCGATGACGCGTGCATAATCCTCACGCGTGTAGTGGGGATTATGTGCAAACAAGATCACATGAGATGCTTCTACGACATGGGCTTGGTTAAACTGATACTTATGTGCAAAAGTATGATACATCCGCTCTTTTGCCGCATCACTCTCTAGCACGATAAACTTCCATGGCTGAGAGTTTATAGAAGAAGGACTAAGACGTAAGCTCTCTAAGAAAATAGCTAAATCCTCTTTTGACACCTTTTTACTTGGATCATACTTTTTACAGGTGTATCGTTTTTGTAAATCGTTGATGATGGGATGTGGCATGAGTGCTCCTTGTGTGTAATTTTAAACCTGTTATGATAGCACTATTTTGATCAAAGGCTTGTGTGATAAAACTGAGTAGCTTGATCGCTATTCAGCTAGTAACTCTAAAGTATCTAACATCTCTTCAGGTGCTTGATAACCATAAAATGAGTCATCTTTGAGTTCATTACCCTCTTGATCAAAAAAGACAAATCCAGGAGGTCCAAAGATGTTAAATCTCTTTTTGATAGCGTTGATGGCTTCATCATTAGGATCAGTCATGTTGACAGATAGGGCACTGTACCTTTTTGCAAGGATATCTTTTACCGCAGCATCTTTCCATGTTGTCTCTTTGAGGTGCTTGCAAACAGGGCAGACATCGGTGTAAAAGTAGATGATGACCATCTTTTTTTCTGTTTTAGCCTTGGTGAGTTGTCTGTTTAGCATCTCCATATCGGTGATGTTGGTAAAAGTGCTTTTATAGGCTTTTTGGGTTTGATTTGGTTGTAGATAGGTGATGCTTGTTTTTGCCAAAGGTTTGTAGATGTCATGTGTACCATAAGCCGCACCAACTAAGAGTAAAATCCCCCATACCAATGTCACGATCCCCATACTTTGGATAAGCTTCTCTCCTGCACTTTCACCTTTATCAAATACACCTAAAAAAAGAGCTAATATGATGAGGTAGATACCCCAAAGAAACAAGGGTGAAACCAGACTAAGGGTAGAAAAAAGATAAATCGAAACCCCAAGTAACAGTACACCAAAGATATGTTTGATATGATCCATCCACATGCCCGCTTTTGGAAGGAACTTTCCTGCCCCAATCCCTAGTACCAACAAAGGAACGCCCATACCAAGCGCCATCGCAAACATCATGATAGCACCCAAAAATGCATCTGCTTTGGCGATAGCCACACCCAAAAAGGAGATAAGCACAGGAGAGACACACGCCCCAAGGATAAGTGCCGAAATCACCCCTAAGAGAAACACCATCGGTATCGAACCACCCTTGATGCCACTTGAACTGTCATTGAGTCGTGTTTGGATAAAAGAGGGGAGTTGAATGGTAAAAAGCCCAAACATCGAAAACGCCATCAATGCAAAAATAACACTCATCGTACCAATCGCCCAGACATTTTGAAAATAGGCTTGAAGCTGCTCTCCCGTCGCCCCTGCCAAAGCACCCATCACGGTGTAAGTAAAGGCTGTACCCAAGACATAAGAGAGTGAGAGCATGAACGCTTTTTTCGTATCGGTTTTTTCTCCTTGCCCAACGATGATGCTAGAGAGGATAGGCACCATCGGCAAAACACACGGGGTAAATGTGAGTAACAAGCCGGAAATGAACGAGCCAAAAGCTAGACTCAGGGTACTTTCATCAACAGGCAATGCATCAGAAAAAAGCAAAGAAGGAAGCAAAGCAAAAAACAAAAAGCGTAACACGAGCATGAGATCTCCTTGATAGGTTTTTATCATGATAGAAAAGATGCGTGTAGCCTGTGTGTAGGGGTAGTGAAGGATTTAAAAAATATTTAAGTATCATTTATCAAACGATCGTTTGGAAGGCAATCATAGCAATCAAAAAAACTTCAAAAGTATCTACCAGCACTTTGAAAATAAAGATGCTATAGGTGTAGCCTCTTTGAGCTATATCCTTTACTTTGGATAATATATTGGCTATAATAGAGCATATATCCCAAAAAGGAATAATATGTTATCTTTCTTACCTCCCACACCCTCAGAGATGATGGAGACACTCAAAACCAACTTTCGACAACGCAGAAAAGCACTAGGCTACACCCAATCAGAACTCGCCACTCGTGCAGGAGTCAGCCTAGGATCACTCAAACGCTTTGAACGCTTTGGACAGATATCATTGGAGTCGCTTTTGAAATTGGCTTTGGTCTTGGAGTGTTTGGGGGATTTTGGGGAGGTTTGTGGGGAAAGGGAAGTTCTGCCAAAAAGCATAGAGGATTTATTAGATTAAAAATAAGGTATAATAAAAAAATAATTTAAATTTGCAAGGTTAATATATGTATTTAAAAAGTTTAGAAATAAAAAACTTTAGAAAATTTGGGGAAACTAACAACACTGTAGACTTTGTTGATTCAAAAGATGGACTAGAAGCTGATTCAATTAATATTGCAACTGCAACTACACTAATTGTGGGGAAAAATAATTCAGGTAAGACAACAATTACAAAAGCTTTAGATAAAATAATTGACAATAAAAAGTTTGAAGCAAATGATTTTAACTTTTCTTATT
>JALULO010000114.1 GCA_027056215.1 Campylobacterales bacterium
GTATTTGATGCAGTCACTGTACCAAAAGTTGAAGGATCATCCACAATAATTCCAGGTTGCACCCAACGTGAAAGTTGTTCCGACCCATTTTGTGTCATGATTACATATACAGAACAACTAGGTAGTGTAACATTACCATCATTTTTACACGATGCAGTAATAGGTTTTAATCCTTCACCTGCTAAATGCATCTCTCTTGATATACCAATTCTTTCACCATCTACTACGGCATTTGCATAAACAAATACGGATTTTCCAACCATATAAGGTTGGTATCTCAGTTGTGCATATACAAGACCATCTTTTACTTTTGCTCCTTCTGGAAAATAAAACGCAGCGTTAGCCAAAGTATGTGAACAAGGATTATATCTATCTTCATCACCTATTACAAATGTTAAACCTGATATATCACCAATTGTGATATTGTCATCAACACCATAGATATCCTTCTCTTTAGGGTTACCTGTATAATTGTCAACCAGTGTCATACTATCTTTACTTGTTATATTCTCAATATCCCATCCACCTAAATAGGTTGGATCATTATGTTTAAGATTTGGTAATATAACAAGATTATCTTCATTGTCAATATCTGTATTCTTATTTAATGCTACATTCGCAGGAAGATTATCAATAGTAAAAGTTCGTTCTTTTGTGAGTGTACCTGTTTTATTGAGTACAACATTATTACTTGATCCTAAGGTATATAATTTAGGATCATTAACAACGCCAATTTGAACGTATGTACCATCTTTTGCTTTATTTCCATATTGATCAACTACATGAAAAACATAATCTTCGACATAGAGACCTTTATTTTCACCTGATTTAATAAATTTTGTTCCAAATGGATTCACCGTTATACTTGCAGTTTTATTTTTTATCACTACAACAGGAATGGTATTGTAAAGAGTACGTTCACTCCCATCTGGTAATGTTACGATAGCCGTTACAAGTATTTCAGTTGTACCAGAATGATCATTCATTTTGATACGAATGTCATTTTGGGGGAGAATAGCAAATTTTTCTGAATTAAGTGTTAATTCATTTGATTCTTTACCCGTAAAATCAACAAATTTGCAATATCTAGTATCATCTGAATGAAACGTAATAGATTTAATGATATTACTATTCAGTAAATCATCAGTATATAACTCTCTTAAATCATAGTGTAAAATACCTATCTCGTATTGTTGAAACTGACTTTTTGAAAGTGTCATGGAGAGTTTGTAAGCATTAGTAGCGTCAACTTTGATAGTACTGTTTGTCTCATTATTATCGTTGATTGGTGTTGGTGTAATAGGTTCGATAGATGGCTTTGTTATATTTTGTTCAGGATTTTGGCTAATAATTGGCTGATTTTTTGATTTATCTATATGTGTATTTAAATCAAGATCCCTCTGTGCTTCTCCACATCCTGATATGAGCAGAAACGCTGTTACTAGAATGATTGAAAGTTTTAAGATTTTATACATGTGTAATATTCTCCTATAGTTTATTACCACTAGTATCGTCTGTGCAAAATTATTTTTTAATATTTTTCACATTTCATGGAATATATGTCGATTTATACTATAATCATAAAAATTTATACAAGGATTACGATGTCATTTCAACCATTTATACTTACAAATGAAAACCTCCATGAGCAAAAAGAGCTTGTGTTAAAAACCATCAATGAAAATGAAAAAAAGATCGAAGGATTGTTGAAGATTGAAGCGAAAAGCTATCAAAACTTTATCACTCCTTATCAGTTGATCTCTGAAGAGATTGGTTATGTTTTTACACCTATTTCACATCTGAATGCTGTGAATAATACCCCTGAGAGTGAAGCGATTTACAATGAACTTTTACCACCTTTAACCGAATATTCTACAAAACTAAGCCAAAACGAAGCGATTTATGAGGCATTTAAGATGATAGCCCAAAAGGAGCAAAAAAGTTTAAACCAAGCTCAGAAAAAAGTGCTGAGTGATGCGATAAAATCTTTTGAGTTAAGTGGTGTAGGATTGCCAAAAGAGCAAAAGGAACGTCTAGCACAGATCAATCTCTCTTTAAGTACCTTAACAACCGAGTATGCACAAAATCTGCTCAAAGCAACAGATAGTTATGAACTTTTGGTTGAAGATGAAGCGGCTGTTTCTGAGTTACCACAAAGTGATAAAGAGGCTGCAAAAGTAGAGGAAGAGGGGAAAAGTTACTACCGTTTTACCCTGCAACAACCCTCATTTATCGCTTTTATGACTTATAGTGGGGATCGTGAACTCAAAGAGAGACTCTATAAAGCCTATACTACCAGAGCACCCCAAAACGATGAGTTGATTACACAGATACTTGCCTTGCGTGATGAAGAGGCGATGATACTTGGATTTGAAAATTATGCCGAGCTTTCACTCTCAACAAAGATGGCAAATAAGCCTGATGATGTGATTGGCTTTTTAACCCAACTTTCAGCCAAAGCCAAACCACAAGCCCAAAAAGAGTTGGCCCAGCTACAAGCGTTTGCAAAAAGTTTGGGATTTGAGGGTGATTTACAAGCGTGGGATATCGCTTACTTTAGTGAAAAGATGAAAATTTCAACACTCGATGTGGCAGATGAAGCGTATAAACCTTATTTTGAAAAAGAGCGTACAGTTGCCGGTTTGTTTGATTTTTTACACAAACTTTTTGGTATAGCATTTCACAAAGTACAGACACCTGTATGGCATGAGAGTGTTGAGGTATCTGATTTGATGATAGAAGGGCAAAAAAGAGCACGTATCTATGTTGATTTGGAAAATAGAGAGGGCAAACGTGGTGGTGCGTGGATGAACGATTGGGTTACACATCATATCAATGAGAAAAATGAGTCTGTTTTACCGATTGCTTTTATCGTAGGAAATTTTGCACCATCTTCTGAAAATGCACCATCACTACTACGTCCTGATGATGTTGT
>JALULO010000115.1 GCA_027056215.1 Campylobacterales bacterium
GGCTTTTAAGGATGAAACCATATTGCAAGTTGCCAGACGAAATGGCATCTATATACCAACTATGTGTTATCTTTCTAAATTAAAGCCAATAGCTTCATGTCGAATGTGTATAGTAGATATAGAAGGTATGGATGATCCAATACTTAGTTGTCAGGAACGGGTTGTTGAGGGTTTAAAAGTCAAAACACAATCCAAAACACTTCATACCCAAAGACAAAACATTATGAAACTTTATGATGTGAATCATCCCCTACAGTGTGGAGTATGTCCAAAATCTGGTGAATGTGATTTACAGAATAAAACATTAGAATTTAACGTATCGCAACAAAATTTTAATGCTAATGAACATAAAAGACCTTTAGAAGATTGGGGAAATATTTCGTATGATCCATATCTTTGTATTTTATGTGAAAGATGTGTTCGTGTTTGCAATGAGATCATTGGTGATGATGCATTACAGATCAAAACCGGTGGCTATAATTCTACGATCGTAAATACAAAAAAAGACAATCCAAATGTTGATTGGGGTGAATGTGCAGCTGTTTGTCCTGTTGGTGCATTGTCGGACAGAGATTTTAAATACTTTACAAATTCATGGGAATTGACAAGAGTACCTGCTTCATGTGGACATTCTAGTCTTGCAAATTTTATTTACTATGAAGTGAAAAGAGATGAAATTTATCGCGTACGTAATGAGTATGAGTATGATACGATGAGTGGGGTATGTCGTTACGGTTATGACTTTCAAAATAAAGGTTCTAACACTAGTGAGGATATGGATAAAGTGCTTGATGCATTTAAAAAAGCTGATACTATTTGTTTTAACTCTATGATCACAAATGAAGAGGCTCTTATTTTACAGAAGTTAAAAGAGTTGCATGGTTATAAACTGGTTAATCATGAAGCATATCAATATCAACAATTTTTAAAATCATTTAGTGAAGTAAGTGGTGAAATGCTTTATAAAGGCGATTCTAAAAAAGTTTTACATAGTGATTATATTGTTGTCTTTGGTACGCGAATCGCTAGCGATATTCCTGGATTAAAATTTAAACTCAATCAGGCTTCTAAAAAAAGACGTGCACAAGTGATTTATATGCATCCCATTGAAGATGAAAGTATTAAAACACTTGTAACACAGTTTATAAAATATGAAGCAGGTTCTGAAGAGAGTATTTTAGCCTTGATTGCAAAAGCATTTATCGAGGGTAGAGATATTCCAAAAGAGTTGATTAGCTTTTTTGATCAACTTGATGATGGATATATCAGTGCGGAAAGCAATGTAGGCGAAGAAGAAATCCAAAAAATGCTTTCAAAAAGAAGACGAAAAGAGAAATTTTCTTTTGTAGTGGGTAGTGATCTATACAGTCATCCACAAGCAAAAAATATTGCAAAATTACTAGGAGTTTTAGAAAAATATAGTGATTTCGATGTTGTGATTATCCCACCATCGGTGAATACACTTGGCGTTTCATTAATATGTGATTTAGATGAAGATGCAGGAAAATATGTTATAGGTTACGATGAAATTGGAGATTTCGTATTAAGTGCTCTTGAAAATAAAGGCGATATAAATATGCCAGCACTGAATCAACAAGAGGGTAGCTTTACGACATTAAATAAAACAGTAGTACCGACAAACGTAGCGGTAGGTTTTGATGGATTTTGTCTCAATGATATTGCAAATAACTTAGGATTAAATAAAAGATATACGATAGATTATACACCGCTTTTACCAAAAGATAAAGGGTATCAAGGTAAAGCTTTTGACCATCTTCCTAGTTATTTTGATGCAGATGGGCATGAGATACGAGGTTATCAGTTAAGTTGTATAGCAGTCAATAAGACAAGTGCAATTGAAGAATTATCAGAGATTGAAAGTTATGATGGCACAGTTATATATACATGTAATCCAAATAGTCAAAAAAATATATTTACAAATATATGTTCTCATCTTCCCAAAGATAATGAGATCATGGGCTCTGAACAATTTTGTGCAGCTGCAAAGATAAAAAATGGTGATGTAATTAGTGTTAATATGTTTGGCACAATGGTAGAAAAAACATTTAAACTTGATCCTGCATTAAAAGGAACGATTGCACTAATGCCTATATTTGATCTTGGTTTTGAAGGTCAAAAGATAGGTACACAATATCGGTTTAATAAAGTTAAAATAAAACAGGTGGGTAAATGAGTGATATAACAGTTAAAATCGACGGTATCGACTATAAAGCAAAAGAGGGTGAATTTCTTTTGAATATTGCAAGACGTGAGGGAGTTTTTATCCCCGCGCTTTGTTATCAGACAGGGTGCTCACCAACATTGGCTTGCAGACTTTGTATTGTAGAAGCTGATGGGAAGAGAGTTTATGCTTGCAATGCGAAAGCAAAAGAAGGTATGGATATCACAACAAATAGTGATGAAATAGCTATTGAACGTAAATCAATTATGCAAGTTTACGATGTTAATCACCCTCTAGAATGTGGTGTTTGTGATCAGAGTGGTGAGTGTGAACTACAAGATTATACACTTTATATGAATGTGAATAAGCAAGAATTTGCAACACCAGATACATTGAGACCAATACGTGACTGGGGATTGATGAAGTATGATTCTTCTTTATGTATTGTATGTGAAAAATGTGTGACAGTTTGTAAGGATATGATTGGTGATAGTGTTTTAAAAACTGTACCAAGAGGCGGAGAACCACTTGATAAAGAGTTAAAAAGTAGTATGCCTAAAGATGCTTATGCTATGTGGAACAAACTACAAAAATCAATCATAGGTACGGTACAGGAAGACAATTCATTAGATTGTCAAGATTGTGGTGAATGTATCGCAGTTTGTCCTGTTGGTGCATTGGTGAGTTCAGATTTTCAATATACAGCAAACGCTTGGGAATTGACAAAAGTACCAGCATCAAATCCACATAG
>JALULO010000116.1 GCA_027056215.1 Campylobacterales bacterium
CCATTTCGATATCAGCTTGGGATATGGCTACAGCAGAGTCGATGAGAACAGTTCTCAAGATGCACAGAGCCTTTCACTAGGATATTATTATGGTGATTTCAGCGCACGAGTGTATACATCCAACTACGATCTCCAAAGTGGCGAAAGTGGCATTGATGATACGACACTCGCACTCTACTATCGTTGGTCTTCATCATCCTATACCTTAAAAACTGGAGTCGGTAGCTATATCCCCTCTGACTCTGATAACCAAAACCAAACTGACTACTTCCTCACCGCCAGAATAACTCGGTATTTGGGACTTTACGATATCAGTGCAGAATATCAACACACTTTCATGCGAGATGATAACACAACAGACAGCGAACTTCTAACACTCTCTTTAGGCTATATGCCCACTCCAAAAACCTATATGTCATTTTCTTTTACCAACCAAACCTCTATTTATGAAGGAGAAGCATCACTGCAAAATATCACTTTTTCTGGAAGCTACTTTTTGAATAGTCACTGGTTTTTCTCTGGTGAAGTCGCCAAAGGATTGAGTAACAGTGCTACAGATTTTTCCTATGCGGTGAATGCAGGATACTATTTTTGAGTGCTGACACCATACAAAAGCACTTTTCATGTTTAGACTTCTACTAATACTCAGGTAATACTTTTAGTTTAGAATTACACTCTAAATTTAAAATATGGAGAACAACATGAACAATTACATCAGATTTGGAATCGTATCTTTGGCAGCATCGGCTGTTTTAGTAGGATGTGGTAGCACAAATACTACCACTAGTAGCACCGACAACACCACACTGGAGACAGGGTATTTCATCGATGCAGCGGTAGAAGGATTGGCGTATGAGACAGCATCAGGTGTGAAAGGTACGACGGATGCGTATGGAAGATTTCACTATAGAGCAGGGGAGAAGGTAAGATTTTTACTCGGTAAACTTGATATAGGTGAAGCAACTCCCGATCAGGAAGGGTTGGTTACACCTCAGACGCTAGCAAAGGCAGATGATGCTCTGAAAGTGCGTTTACTCAGAGTCCTTCAGTCACTCGATAGTGATAATAATCCGGAGAACGGGATCACGATATCCAAAGAGATACTTGATACTCTGGGTAATATCGGTAACGAGAGGGTTAAATTTTCAAACTTCAAAGATGATAACGAGTTGATGAAACTCAATGGCGATCTAGCGGAAAAACTCGATCATGATTATGATGGACATATCGATGTTGATGCACAGAAAGCAAAAGAGCATTTTGCAAATAGCATGAACAGATGGAAAGGCGGTCATAAACCTGATCAGGATTCAGAAGCATCCCATGGAAAAGGTAAAGGCAATTTTCAGGGGCAGGGCAATGGACAGGGAAATAGAAAAGGTAACGATAAAGGTCATGGAGCGGAGCACAAAAAGGGTTTTGATATGGATCTCTCGGCTTACCCTCTGGCAGAGTTGACAACCGATCAGAAGTATTCTCTGGCATATATGTGGAACGAAGAGAAACTGGCAAAAGATATCTATCTGGCGTTAAATGAACTCTATCCGACCAATCAGTTTTACAACATCGCCACCAGAAGCGAAACCCGACATGAAGAAAAAGTTGAAGAGTTGGTACAGCGATATGATATCAATATCACCAATCTACAAGACTATACCGTTAACTATTCCGAAGCAGAGCTGAGAGCACTACCGGCAGGAACGTACGGTGTTGACAAGATTCAAGAGCTCTATGATACGCTTTATACCAAAGGTGAACAGTCAAAAACAGATGCATTGCAAGTAGCTTGTATGGTGGAAGTGACTGATATCGAAGATTTAGATCGATTTATCACAACAGCACAGGAAGTCAATGCAACAGATCTGGTAGCAGTTTTTGAAAGATTGAGAGAAGGTAGCTACAATCACTACTGGGCATTTGACAAGGCACTCAAAACAGAAGGTGTCACCGACGGATGTGCTAGTGCTGGAGAAGCCTATGCTAAAACAACAGAAGAATACCCTACGTCACACTAACTAACATAATAGATCTCAAAAACTGTCCTATATAGATACAGGATGGTTTTTGATGATATTTTGTAAGTATGCTAATAACTCCTCTTACTCTTTTATCTTTCCTTCATACTTGCTTCTTAACCATTGGTCAAGTGGATTTATCATCCTGTAAATCACAGGTACAACAAGTAAGGTTAGCACCATCGAACTTAAAAGTCCACCGATGATCGCTATCGCCATGGGTGCTTTGGTTTCACTTCCCAAAGAGTCGCTTAGTGCTAGTGGTAACATAGCAAAAATCATCGCTATAGTTGTCATCAAAATCGGTCTCAGTCTTTTTTCTCCTGCTTCGATGAGTGCTGCATTGGCATCTTTGCCTTTTGCTACGGCTTCATTGGCAAAATCCACCAGTAAAACGGCATTTTTACCAACCATTCCCATCAGCAACATAAAGCCTATCATGACAAAGAGACTAAAGTGTTGTCCTGTTAAAAAGAGGGCTATCATAACCCCGATGATACTCAAAGGCAGTGCTACCATGATGATAACAGGTTGTATGAGTGATTCGTATAAAATCGCTAAGATGATAAACATCAAGATCACAGAAAGCCCCAGTGCTGCACCGAAAGCTTTGTTTGTCTTGACCATCTCATCGGCAAAGCCTGTAAACTTATAGCTAACACCTTTTGGTAAAAGTGTATCGATACCCGCTTTTGTATACGTAACTGCACCGCCAAGATCGAGTCCAAACAGATCAGAATAAACCGTCACTTGTCGTTGTCTGTTAAAGTGATAAATAGAGGCTAAAGATTTTGTTTCTTTAAAGTTTACCAATCCATCTAAATAAACTAAATCTCCATTTGCTCCCCGAAGTTGAATCTTTTTTATATCTTCTATACTTTTTCTATCTGCATCATCAAAACGCAAAGTAATATTATATTGTTTTCCATTTTCTTCGAAATGGGATATCTCTAAATCACTTGAAAAAGCTATCGCAATGGCTTGTGCAATTTGTGTAGCAGATATACCGACTCTGTTGGCATTGGTACGATTGATATTGATATCGATTTGTGGTTTACCTTCATCCATATTACTATCAATATCAACAAATCCCTTTTTCTTTGCTAGATATGTCATTAACCTTTTTTTTGCAATTTTTAAGTCTTTAAATGAATCAGACTTTAATACGATTTGATAAGGGACTGAGACACCGGCACCTTTGATATTTGGAATGGCAGCAGCAGTGATGAACATATCTTTTTGATAAGGTTTAAGTTTTTGGCGGAAGTCTTGGATGATATGTTCTTGATTGATACTTCTTTTATCTTTAGGTGTTAATTTTACATAGATAAGGGCTTTATTCTTTTCTTTCACAGAATTATATCCCACACTTAAAGTTGTAAACATGACATTTTTATTTTTTTTGACAAGATCTTCTATGACCTTTGATTCTTTAATCATCTCTTCAAGTGATATACCGGCATGCGCTCTTAGTTTGATGTTAAACTCTGCTTTGTCCTCTTTCGGGAGAAAATCCATGCCGATTTTGGGAAAGAGGCTGAGACTTCCTACAAATATAGCCACTATCACTATCAGTGTAAGGACTTTAAACTTCAAAACTATCTTCAACGTGACTTCATATATCTTTTCAAGAAGTTTGAAAAATACTTCAGTGATATTGTAAAACCAACTCTCACCCTTTTTGAGTACTCTAGCACTCATGCTGGGCATAAAAGTCATCGCAACCGTATAAGAGATGATGATGGCAAATCCAACGGTCATAGCAAATGATTCAAAAAACTTTCCAACGATTCCACTCATGTTTGCCACGGGGATAAAGACAGCAAGAAGCATCGCTGAAATCGCTAAAATCGCAAATGCCATCTCTTTGACACCTTCTACTGCTGCTTCAAACTTACCCATACCCGCTTCCATCTTTTTATAGATGTTTTCAAGCACAACGATAGCATCATCGATGATGATACCGATAGAGAGTGTCAGACCGATAAGCGTCATCTTATTGAGATCAAATCCCATAAAATTCATCAGGGCAATCGTTCCCAAGATAGAGATAGGGATAGCAAGTGCTGAAACCATGGTGATCGTAAAGTTACGTAAAAATCCAAAGATGATGATAACAGCTAAAAATGCACCATAGATGAGATCAAACTCTACATCTTTAAGAGAGTGTGTGATAAAAGGACCGGTATCTTGTAGTGTTTGGACACCATATCGCTCTCCTGCTAAACGCTGAAGCTGGGGGATAGACTTTTTGACACGCTTGATGATGTCGAGTGTATTGGTTCCTGAAATTTTTTGCACTTCAAGCATCACACCTTCTACCCCGTTAAAAGATGCGTAACTGTCTGCGTCACTGAGGGTATCTTTGACTTTGGCTATATCTTTGAGTTTGATATTGTCTGTGATCATAATGTTTTTGAGATCTTCAACACTGCGTGCATCTGCTTTTGTTTTGAGGATATATTCATTTTTATTGGTGATGAGTTTTCCGCCGCCGATTTTGACATTTTCACTGCTTACGATGCTATTGAGTTCTCTTATGGTGATGCCATATTTGTTTAAAAGATTGATATCAGGATAGATTTTGATCTCTCTGTCTTTGTAACCGATGATATTGATTGCACCGACGCCATTGATCTTTTGCAAAGCAGGTTTTACTTTTTCATCCGCAAATATCATGAGGTTTTTTAAAGAGTCCTTTTTGGCTGTGAGAAAAACATTGATAACTGAAGCACCACCGATATCGAGTTTGCTCACCAACGGTGTTTTGGCATCGTCTGGTAAGAGTACAGCAGATACTTTATCGCGTACATCATTGGTCGCTTCATTGATATCTCGTTCAAGAAAAAACTTGACCATCACTACACTTGCACCTTCACTACTGGTTGAGATGATATTGTCTACACCACCGATGCGTGAAATCGCTTCTTCTATCTTATCAGTTACCTGTGATTCCATGGTACTTGCTTCTGCACCTGGGTAGATAGTTTTGATAGTGACTATGGGAAAGTCGATATTTGGATAGAGTGCTGAGGGCATAGACTTGAAACTTATAAAACCAAATATCACCAATGTCAATACATACATCAGTGTTGTGATGGGTCTGTTTATGGCTAACTTATACATACTTTACCTACTTTTTTGTATCTGTTATGATTGTACCATCACCAAAAAGTCCAACTTTTAAATCTTTGGCTTTGACTTCTGCTTTGATCTTTCGTCTTTGGGTATCAATCGCCGGATATATTTTGGTGATTTCTCCCTCATATACTTTGTCACTGCCATCTACTTTGTATGTAAATTTATCGCCTTTTTTGACATCAGCCCAATATTTTTGGTCGTACTCTAAAACCAATTTCCTTTTATGTAAACTTTGGATTTTAAATGCTGTTCGTATCATCGCTCCACTGACCGCATCACCAACTTCAATGGCTTTATCAAAAATAACTCCTTCAAAAGGTGCTTTCAAAATGGTTTTATCTAAAATGGCTTTTTGGTAGGAAACTTGTGCTTTTGTTGTAGCATAGATAGCCGCATATTTATCTAATTCCGCTGGATCAATGATAGATTTTACTTTTATTCTTCTATTATAATTTTTTTTAGCATATTTGAGTTTTGTTTGTGTTATCGCTAATGCAGCTTTAAGATCAACATTTTGTAATTTTGCTAAAGTTGTACCTCGTTTAACAATAGATCCAATATCGACCGAAATTTTATCTACTATGCCACTAGCCGAAAAAGCTAAATTTGCACTTCTTTCTGAGTGCACTGTAAAAGTTGCATAAATGTCATTTGCATAAACACTTAAAGTAATCGTGTTTATGAGGGTCAGTATAATGAGTAATTTTTTCATTTGATATAATCCTTAAGATTTTTATTGGCTGCGAAGTAAAAATTTGCTTTTGCAATTTCATAATCATTTTGTGCTTTTTTAAAACGTGCTTGTGAAGCTGTTTTTTGACTCAATGCATCTAGATATGTGATTTGATCCACTATACCTGCATTAAATTTGGCTTTGATACTTTTATAAACACTTTGAGCAGCTTTTAATGCACTTTGCGCACTGTGGATATTGAGTTTGGCAGTTTTAAGTGCATCTATTGAGAGTTCATATCGTATCTTTTCTTGTGTCTTTTGAAAATCTATCTTCTCTTGCATCGCTTGTCTTTGGATTTGTAAAGCTTCTTTTTGTTTTTTGATAGAACCATTGTCAAAGAGTCTCAAATTGGCAACAATTGCCAATTTGTTTTGTTTGTCAACTTGGTTGATTCCCAGTTTTTGGAGTCCATCATCTCTACTATAATCGTAATATCCATAGGTATCTTCTAATCGGATATTTGGATAGTAAATTGAACTTAAAGCTTTAGCGCTATGTGTGATTTCTTTAGCGTGTTCTTGCAGTGATTTTATCGCTTCACTGGGTGTATAAGTTAAATGTTTCGGATTTAAGAAAGTTGATTCATCTAGTGAGTTGATCAAGATACCACTTTTAAGAGAGAGATAGCGTTTTAAAGTTTTGATAGTAAGTTTCAAAGATTCTACCGCATAGTTATTTGTTTCATAGGCAGATTGCAATTTATCAACATAATCTTGTGCTGCTAATCCTGCCAATTTGAATTTCTTAACTTTTTTAATATCTGCTTGAAGTTGACGAGCCTTTTCTTGTAGTGCTTTACGTTGAGATTCAGCACTTTTAATATTGTAAAAATCTTTTACGATATCTAAAGAAAGAGATTTTTTGAGATAGATCAAATCATATTGACTCGCAGTATATGCATTTTCTTTTTGTTTTACCTGTGCACTTTTTCTAAACCCATCAAAAAGATCAACACCTGCTTTGGCAAATAGATTGAGCGTATTTCCTGGTTGAAAAGCAGAAACTTTGTCAAAGGTTACATACGCACCACCCACATCCAGAGTAGGGTAGTAAGCACTTTTTTGTGACTCTAAGGCTTTGTGTTTTGATGCTACTTGTAAAGCAGAAGCTTTTAAAAGTTGGTTGTGCTTTTGGGCTGATGCTATCAAAGAGCTCAAATCCTGAGCATAGATAAGAGTGGGAAACATCAATAACCATAATCTCTTTTTCATTTTTTCTCCTCTATAAGTGTAAACAGTGTGTCTATATATAAGTCTAATTCTTTTTGCATATCCGAGATGGCTCTGGTTGCCATGCTGGCGATGAAAAGCCCCTCTGCCGTAGCAAACAACCCTTTTGCAAAGTGCAACGATTCAGAAATAATTTCTCCTTTGTCGATACCCTCTTGCAAAATCTGTTCAAACCACTGATAATAACTCTCAAAACATTCTGTCTGAAAATCGATCATCTTTTCATTTGGGCTCACAAGTGAGATAGAGACAAACTCCTTATACAAGGTACGAAGTTCAGCATCTTGTTCCTCATAAAAAAAACCAAAAAAGAGTTTGATCTTCTCTTTCGTTGATGTAGCCGTTGAAAGTCTTTTCTTTTTGATTTCATTGTGTTCATGCATGAGGATATTGACTATCTCAAAAACGATATCCTCTTTGTTCTCAAAGTAGTCATAAATCGTTCCCTTTCCAACACCCGCAGTCTTTGCTACCTTAGAAATAGTCAAATCCTTGATACCATGTTCTATAAACAAAGCCGTACAAGAAAGTGCAATATCTTTTCTTTTCTGTACTTTATCTACAATAATTGCCATTTATAACCTTTATAAGTTTTATGACTGACCGTCGGTCATTTATGTGAAATTGTAGGATATATCGACTTAAAGTGATCTAAAAACTTAAGAATAGAAACAAAAATATTTATTTTTTGCTATAATTTTAAAAGATAATAGCGTCATGCAACCACTAACCATCGGAGTATTGGATGAAGATTATTTTTATAGTACTATTTTTACCTATCATGCTTTTTGCTAGTGACTTGCAAAAAGCTATTGATGAGGCTAAACCATATGCTGTGATAGAGCTTAGTAGTGGCGTTTTCAAAGGACATTTTATCGTCGACAAACCTCTGAAAATCATCGGGGCAAGAGGATCAAATGTGATCTTTGATGCAGGTAATATTGGAAGTGCTGTAGTCCTTAAAAGTTCACATATCACGCTTGAAAACATTACCATCAGAAATACCGGTCATCGCAAAGAGATTTCCGATAGTGCTATCAAAGGCGAGAATATAGATGATATTACTATTAAAAAATGTCATATATATAATGCTTTGTATGGTATCAATCTTTCGATGGTAAATGGTTGTCACATTATTGCAAATACCATTTCTTCAGTAAAAGAAAAAATACCGCTTAGAGGTGATGGTCTAAAGTTTTGGTATGTAAACGATTCTCATATTGTGGGCAACACTTTTGTCAAAGTAAGAGATATACACCTTGCTAGATCGAACCACAATATCATCAAAAAGAATCGCTTTTTAGATAGTAGATTTGCCACCTATATTGAATTTGGTAAAGAAAATATCGTAACGCAAAATATTTATCGTTACAATGAGACAGGTGTGCTACTTGAAGGAAGTCAAAATATTAAAATCATACACAATCAAATATTTAGTTCCAAGGGTGTTGTCGGAATCGGTATTGTATTGCGGGGAGGAGGGGATATAGTTGTGAAAAACAATACAATAAAATACAATGCTAAAGGACTATATGTTGATGCAAAACCTTCTAGAGAGATTAAAACCAAACGGGTTATCACCGAAAATGAGATAAGTTTCAATCTTGAAGCGATCCATTTTCATGCTATTATTAGCAACAATGTTTTGACATTTAACAAAATACATCACAATATGGAAGATATTGTTAAGGATATAACGGGTAATAAAAACCTTAATAATAAAGTAGCATATAACTACTGGGGTCAGTACCGGGGATTTGATAGAAATCATGACAATATTGGGGACACACCTTATGTCATCAAGCGCTATTTTGATAAATTGTATACGTATGATAACAAGATAAGATTTTTTTATGGTAGTGTTGTGATGGCTTTGGTAGATTTTATGTGTGAAATAGCACCGTTTACAAAACCAGAATTTATTCTTGAAGATAAAAAACCAAATTTTTTAGATTTGAGTGATCGATAAACATCGAATTAACCGATCACTCATGGTAAAGTGCTATTTTTTATGTAGTTTTACTTCTCCTGTACCCAATTCTTGGAGTACTTTTTGCGCTTTGCTTAGTTCTGCATCATTGCCATGAACAAGTACAAGAACTTTACCTTTTTTGAGTAGATCTTCGTAGTGGAGTGCTTCTGTTTCCAAAAGACCAAGATCAACAAGCCATGTTGCCAACGCTGTGATCGAACCAACTGTAGCTGCACCACCTACCAAACCTGCTAGTGATGCAACTATCGGACCGGTGGCGACCAAAGGACCAAACCCTGGTACCCAGAAAAAAAGAGCACCCATAAAAAAGCCCCATAGACCTCCCCAAAAAGCACCTGTTTTGCCCCAGTATAGAACATCTTTATTCTCTTTTTTATACTCAAAAGAGTCCTCTTGACGTATCTCTCCCTTTCCCAGAACTGAGATATGTTCTTTTCCTAAATCTGCTTTTATAAGTGCTTCAACAGCATTTGCTGCATCATCGTGTTTGTCATAAACAGCTATAAGTGTATCTTTTTTCATAACTAACTCCTTCTATTTTTTCGTAGTATTGTCGGGGATATTCCCGATTTTTTTGATTTTATTTCCAATTACGATGAGGGTAATACCATCAAACAATAAACTGATTCCCACAAAAATTCCTATAAGCCAAGCTTCTGCTGCGATAGAAGTCCATGAGATAAGAAAGATGATTGCCAATAATAATGAGAAAAACCCGTTTAGAGACCAAAGCCACCATCCTTTTGATGGTTTCATCATAGATCCTAGTGCAAAACCGATAAATGCATCCAATAGGAAGTAAATAGCCAGTAACAATCCTAGTGTTTCAACACCGACTAGTGGACGTACTAACATAAACACACCTACGCCAATCAGTATAAGTGTCTTTAGCCAGCCGAGCCAATCATTTTTTTCTGTAACAAAGGTTAAAAAACCAGATACAATACCCCCAAATATCATCAACCATGCAACAAATGCCATAGCAAACACTGAGGTATAAAAAGGATATATAATCCCCACAAAGCCTAGTATAACCAATATAACGCCTATGATCATAGCATGTTTGCTATATCTAGGCAAAATATCAAGATCTGATGGTAACATCGAATAGTTCCACATATATAACTCCTTATATAATAATTTTCAGTGTTATGATATAAAAATATACGATATATGTCTGTTTGTTGGCTAACAGTTATGCATAAATATTGCTTTGATTGTGTGTTTTTATGATAGCTGAATTATTTGTTAGATAAGGGTGGATGAAGTCTGAGAGGAAAGGAAGTCACCTCTTTGTCAGTGACTTCTTCATGTGCTTATTTGACTGTATCTTTTAGATCCTTTTCTACCTCTTTTTTAAAATTTTCTTTATCTAGTTTCGTTTCGAAACGTTCTTTGCTTCCAGTTTCTTCAACTTTCGCTTTAGCACGTGGATTACCTTCGGTCATTTTTGGTTTGGCGAGTGCTGTGGCTTCTTCTTTTGCAACTGAATCGATCAGCGTTGCATAAGCTGTTTTTGATTTTTCATAATCTGTTTTTTGTACATTGCCTTTTTTACTTTTCGTTATAAGTTTGTCTATTTCAGACATAAGCGTTTTAGAGGCATTTGATGATGTAGGGAGATAGCCTTCGATGTGTGCCAATTGTAATTGCTCTTTTGCTAGTTGTATTAATTTGGTTTCTTTATCCTTTCGTGATTTGGAAAGTTCCTGAGCAGTGGTTATCGCTTCTTGTGAAATAAGTAACGAAATAGGAACCGTCATCTTTGTGTGGACGATTGTATCAACACCTCTTAATAAAATCTTAAGTGCTACTTTTGCACCTTTGTTTTGATGGAGAGCTTTAAGTGCCGTTTTTGTTGCAATGGGATAAAGTTCCATAGGCAAATAGGCTGTATCAATAGTGAGTTGATTTCGTAGTAGTAACAATAAATCAATCGCATCCTGAGTTTGGTCATTTTCCAAGAGTTTTAGTGACTTTTGTTTGATTTTTTGAGCTTCTGTTAGTGTGATACCATGTTCTAGAACAGAGAGGGAGACATCAACTGGTACAAATTTTAATTTTTGATTGTTTTTGAGTGCCTTGTCAAAGAGTTTAGAAGCAGCTTTAAGGGCGATTGTTGCTGATTTTGTTTTATCTTTTTCTAGTGAAGCCATAGCCTCGTCAGTTAAATCAAGTGCTTGCAGAATCTCCATAGGTGATTGTGTCAATTTTTGACCTTGTTTTTTAACGGCTTTATTGATGATTTGATGTTCAGGTAGCAGACCAAGTGAATTGTAGTATGCCAACTCTTTTTTACTTACTTTATAGTGCGCATTGTCAAATCCGTAAAATGAATGGATTGGAACGTCAGCATTTTTGATCATTTTAAGCTCTGTTGGCTTGATAGAGTCTGCTGTAAGTATCGTTGTAGCAAGCATAAGTGCTGTTGTGATGGAAAACATGATTTTAGTTTTCATAAGTTGATCCTTTTATATGATATTTTTTATTTTTATACTTTAGAAACTATCTGTTTGTGCTTTTTGTTCAAAATGCAACTTATCTTTTGTCTCTTCGGATGAAGCTTGGGCATGTGGTTTTGTTGTACTATTCCATACCGAATCATTCTTGGCAATTTTTCGTTTTTCCAGACGCATTTTACGTAAAAGAGCTCCAAAGTCATTTTTTACTTTTTGATAAAGTTTCTCTGTGTCATTTTTGCCTTTTATTTCTACTTTGAGAGCAGTTATCTGTTTTTCAAGTGATGTATACTCTTTAGAATGTTTACCGATATATCCAAGCAAATGATCTTTTTGCAATTCTTGTTGTGCTGCATCAAGTAATGCCGTTGTCTCTTTTTTATTCTTTTTTTCAACTTTTGATGCTGCTGTAACTAAATCTTGTGCCGTAAGCAGACCGATAGGAATCACAACTCTACTATTTACAAATGTATGCATTCCATCTATCAAAGTCATCAGCGCAACTTTTTTATCCCCTTTTTTAAGTGCTTCAAGTGCTTTTTTTGTTGCAGTTGGATAAAGATCCATCGGAATATATATGGTATCTATGTCCATCTCATCTGTAAGTGGTTGTAAAATTGCTTTTGATTCTTGTACTTTATGATCTTTTAGTAATTTGATAGACATATCGATAGCCTTTTGTATCTCTTTTGGTGTAGCGTCGATGGCATAGAGTCCAATCCTATTGTTGATAGGTACAAGTTTAAGATTTGGATCTACCTTGAGTGCTTTATCAAATAGCTTTGTTGCTTTGGTAAGTGCATCTTCCGCAGCTTTAGTATCTTTTTTTTGTATTGCATCTGTTGCAAAAAGGCTATTATTTAAACCAGATATAATATCTTTGGATGCAGTCTTAAATGTTTTTTGCTGTAAAGCTGCTTCTTTTGCAACGACTTGTTGTGTGAGCTTTGTGTGTGTAGCATGCTGTGATGTAGAGTTTGCCTGTAAAGCTAATGATCCGAACATCAATGCCGCCGCGATAGTTGAAATAGAAATAATATTTTTCATCATGAATCTCCTAAAATTTTTTGTAGTTTAATTATATCACTAAATAAAGTTAAATAATAAATATGAAGTTAATTGATGGTTAACCAATCAATAACGTATTTTATGAGGATTGTTATTCCAGTATTTGAAAAGTTCCTGACACTGGTGTTTTGGCGTATGGGTAAATTTGATAGGGTCTTTGGTATTTTGTTTGATGATTTCAGTGATCAGTACATCATCAAAACCGATTTTTGCGCTTTGTATTTGCGTGTTACAGTAGAAAACTTTTTCGATATGAGCCCAGTGGATTGCAGCAAAGCACATAGGACATGGTTGCGCGGTAACATAAAGATGGCAACCGTTAAGATGAAAATTTGCTAATTTTTGAGCTGCTTCGCGGATAGTCACGATTTCAGCATGTGCTGTAGGATCATTGTTTTTAACTACTTCATTGTGCCTTAGGGCAATCACTTTATCATCTTTGACGATAAGTGCGCCAAAAGGACCACCATCACCTGCGTCGATCCCCCTTTTGGCTTCTTCAAGGGCGAGTTCCATAAAATCTTGTTTCATGTTCCCTAGCCCCTTAGTTACGTTGATTTCCAAAAAACTCTAGAAACATTACAAAGAGATTGATAAAATCAAGATAAAGGGAAAGTGCACCGACGATTGCCACGCGACTGAGGCTTTCTCCTGATCTATTTGCCATATCTTCGCCCATAGCTTTTATCTTTTGGGTGTCATATGCAGTGAGTCCCACAAATATAATGACTCCAATCACACTAATCCACCACTCAAATACAGGACTCTTAAGAAAAAAGTTGACTACTATTGCGATGATAATACCGATCAAGCCTGCAAACAGGATAGATCCCCATGAACTCAGATCTGTATCTGTAAAATAGCCGTAAAGACTCATAACACCAAATGTCAATGCGGTTATGAAAAAAGTCATTGCAATGGAAGTTTCAGTATAGATTAAAAATATACCTCCTAGTGTCAAACCGTCTACAAATGAGAAAAGGATAAAAAGTACCCGTGCACTAGAAACATCCATCTTATTGATACCTGCAGAAATTGCTACGACCAGTCCTATCTCTACCGCTAAAAGTACCCAAATCATATAAGGATTACCAAAGAGGATGTGGATAAGTGTTGGGCTATGTGAAACCATGAATGCAGTTAGACCAGATACCAGTAAACCGATCATCATCCAGTTATAAACTGATCTTAACAGCAAGTTGGTATCTGCTTCGCGCAAATGTGTAGTTAAAATATTATTTTGCATATATTCTCCTTCTATAATATGTATTGGTCAAGGAAATTATAGAGAAATTGTCAAGAAAAAGTCTGTTAGCTAACAAACATTTAGAGTATTATTAGATCGAAAACAAATAGAGCTATACTATAAAGACTATAGCAAAAAGCTCATATTTATAGTCTGTATGTTTCTTTGATTTTGTGAAGTAGATAATAAGCTATAGTAGTAGAAAATATTACGTTAATAACGATGAGCCAGATATCGCTGTTTGTTGGCATCACCATGAGATCTTCGCCAAGTTTCGGGTTGGAGTACCAGCCAAAGAGTGTAAAAAGCCTATCGATTGCCCAGTAGGCAAAATAAGCAAAAATATTGAAAAGGATAAAAGTGGTGAAGCGGGACATAGTTCTCCTTTTTTCAGTGTATGTTCATATATAAGCACAAAGCAGTCCTGAAACTGAAAATCAGCATAGATTTCCAGTTTTCGGAAGTAAGAGTTTTAGGAAAGGATCTCTTCGATGGTGATATAGTCACCAACTCTACCGGTCATCTTCTCTGCATCGGTATTTACCGGAAGTGTTTTTTTACCCGGTCTCCAGCCTGCAGGACAGACTTCACCAGTTTTTGTGGCATGCTGCCATGCTTCTACCTGTCTTAAGAACTCGTTGACATTTCTACCGACTGAGGGAGCTTGTACTTCCTGTGCGACAACAACACCGTCAGGATTGATCAGAAATCTTCCACGCAAAGCAATACCTTCATCTTCAAGCAATACACCAAAGGCACGACTTACTTCTTTTGTAGAGTCAGCACCAATGGTGAGTTTAAGATCTTTTAAAAGAGGCTCAGTTTCTACAAATCTTTTGTGTGAAAATTTTGTATCGGTCGATACCGCCAGGATATCTACACCCATAGCCTGAAATTCATCATATTTTGCATTCATAGCGGCGATCTCTGTAGGGCATACAAATGTAAAGTCGGCAGGGTAAAAACAGACTACATGCCATTTACCTTTATAGTCGTCACTCTTTACTGTCGTGTAGTGACCACTTTTCGCGTCATATGCTTCCATCGCAAATTCGGGTGCTTTTCTCATAACCAATGTTGAACTCATGTTGTTCTCCTTTTGTTTGTTTTCATGTTTAGTCTCGTTTTCAGAGATACCTTCTTCTTTTGCTTCGATTGGATTTTCACATCCCATTTTCGATCCTTATACTTAAGTGATGTTTGAATTATAATATCATAAGGATAATAATTAGTAAACGAAAATAATTATTAAATATTTTCTTCTCCTGTACCCCCGAGTCCCTTAATCATAGAAACGGGAAATTCCGTATCGACAGAGCGTATGTGTAGATCGCGTTGAGGAAAGGGAATCTCGATGCCGTTGGCATAAAGAGCATCGTAGATGAGGATCAGAAAGCGTGAAGTGGTACGTTTGGGGTAGAGTATCTCTCGTCCGACGAGCCAGACAAAAAGTTCATAATTAACGCTACTATCGCCCATCTCTGTCATAACAACTCTAGTATAACGCTCTTGTGTTTTATAGATATTATTGAAGTTACTGGTTTTAACTGCTTCTAGTACAACATCGATTACTTTTTGTGGTTTAGTACCATACGCTACACCAAAGGGAATCTCAAAACGGCGTATCTTATCATTCATAGTCCAGTTAATGACACGATTTTGGATCAGATCTTGATTGGGTACGATGATGTCAATGTTAGAGTTGGTATTGATAGTGATAGAGCGCATTTTGATATCGACTACATGACCTCGGATATTGTCATCAAGTTGGATATAGTCTCCGATCTTAACACTACGCTCTACCATTAAAATGATACCGGAAACAAAGTTTGAAATAATATTTTGCAATCCAAAACCGATGCCGACAGAGAGTGCTCCAGCGACTAGGGCGATGGAGCTAAGATCGATACCAAGTATTTTGAGTACGATAAAGAAAGTGATGATAAAGATCAAATAATAACCCAGATTGGAAAGTAGTGTCCGTGTGCTAGCAGTGATAGTTCTATTTTTCAGTGAGAGGCGTTTGATTTGATGTTTATAAAAATTTCCAACAAAAAAACCAAGGATAAAAATTAGTAAGGAAATGAAAAGTTTGACGATACTTACCGGAGTTTTGTTGATCATAAAGAGTGGTTGATTGGTGATTTTCCAAAGGTGTTTTATTTGGCTTTGAAGTTCTTGTATACCTTTTCCCTTGATTGCATCGACTGTCCCCAAAATAGATTTTTCCATTTGCGTTAGTAAAGTATCAGTATCTTCAGTGATAGTAGGTTCATTACTAATATGTATTTGTAGATAGGTTGTAATCTGCTTTTGAAGCGTAAAAGCATTGTCGTTTTTTTGTTCCAGTGCGATACTAAAACGTAAAAAAAGTAACTCTAGCTCTTTTTGGGAAAGATTTGTTTGACGATCTTTGAGTTTCAAAAGTCGATTTTGAACATACTTTATCATGTCTGTACGATCAAGTAGTGTATAGCGTTCTTTTTTGATGAGAATTTTCTGGGTCGAAGTATTAATCTTACTCAATTCTGTATCGAGTTTTTTTTGTGCGTTTTGAATCGCTTTTGGATCAAATGTGATATGTTGTATCGCAGTCGTAAGCAATGCTGTGATGTGTCTAATCTCCCTTTTTTGTAAGGTTAGTTTTGTTTGTGCCTGTTGCTGCTCTTTGGCATAAAGTGCATAAAATAGTTGTGTTGTGAGTGTGGTAGTATTATGATCTTTGATTTGTCTATTGAGCGTTTCTATTTTGTTGGCAGTGATTTGAAGTGCATTTTGGTTTTGTGCTTGTTCCAAACTAGTTTGGATAAAGAGATCAAATAGTTGTAGATAGCTTTTTTGATCGGTAGGGGTGGGAAGATTGTGTTCTTTTGGTTGTATTGTACGTTTGAGTTTAATCAGTTTATTTAAAAGTGTCTTTTGTAAGCTGATTTCATCGGTAGTTTTTTTTAAATGAGAAAGCTTCTTGTATAAGGAAGTATAGACTTGTGTATTTCCTGTGATGATTGTACTGTTAAGATCGGCACTAAAGAGTAGTGATGGGAGGAAAAGCAGACATAGTACCCAACCATTTTTTACAAAGATACGTTTCAACTAAATTTCCCTTTTGGATGATGATTTTTACGATAAACACATAGCATAATACATTCCTATTTATAATCTATTTTGTATTATGTCATGAGAAGTTGATATGCCATGACTACACTTAAGATGAGTGTTATAATCATAGCAAACAGTGAAAAAAAGTTGGTAAATTTACTTGCAGTGTATTGTCCCATGATTGCTTTATTGTTGGAGATTAGCAGTGTGATGGCTATAAGCACGGGGATGAGCATACCGTCAAGCACCTGAGAGTAGTAAAGTGCATCAACAACGGTGATGGACGGGATCATATTTATCACATTTCCAAAGATTAATGCTCCGACAAAAACAAAGTAAAAGCCTTTTGCATCACTGACTTTATTGTCCATTCCTTCTCTCCATCCAAAAGTGTCTGCCACAGCATAAGCAGTTGATCCTGCTAATACGGGGATCGCTAGAAGTCCGGAAACAATGATACCCAAACTAAAAAGGACAAAAGCAAAATTCCCTGCGGCAGGTTTAAGTGCGTCAGAAAGCGTGGTCACATCCTGTATATCTGCTCCCTTGCCATAAAGCATAACTGCACCTGTGACAATCATACAGTAAGCTAAAAGGTTGGAGTATATCATGCCTACAGCCGTATCAAATCCTACTTCATCAGCTTGCACAACGCTCTTCTTTTCCTCTTTCTCTTCAGCTGCTTGCCAAAAAAGTAAATAAGGTGAAATCGTTGTACCAAGCATACCAAGGGCTGCAATAATCCATACCGAATTCATCTGAATATGTGGTGTAAAAGTATTTATAAGTAGTTTTGATAGACTGGGTTTAGCCAGAATCGCTGAGATGATATAAATACCAAGTACGGCAGTTAGACCAATGAGGATATTTCGAATCGTTTTATATTTTCCAAAGAGAATCAGCCACACGATAAGTGCAGTGAGAGGAATCAAAAAATAGATCGTAGCATACCCTGTGAAGATATGCAATACTGCAGCAATACCATTGAGATCAGCACCGATGGTGAGGATGTTAGCAATTGCCAATACCATTACCATCATAATAGTCAATTTTTTGGAGTAAAATGCTGTTGTGATTTCTGGCAGGCTTTTCCCCGTAACGATTGCAATACGTGCAACGGCATTTTGAATGGCAATCATCATAGGTGTGGAGAGTAGTAAAAGCCATAGTTGTGTAAAACCTGTTGTCGCACCAACGATAGTATAAGTAATAATACCGGCAGGATCATCACCTGCCCCTCCTGTGATGATACCTGGACCTAGATCTCTTATACGTTGACGATTACGTGCGATTTGCTCTCGTATTTTAGTATGTAGAGGAGTGCCGAGATTTCCCATCTTGTTCCCTTTCTAATTTTCGATTTTTTTGATCTGATTATCGGGTAATACCATCAAACAGCGAGCTGATACCGACAAGTCAGGTTTCTGCTGCTACAGAAGTCCATGAAACAAGAAAGATGATTGCTAATACCAGTGAGAAAAATCCATTCATGATAGCATATTTGCTATATTTTGGCAAAATATCCAGATCTGAGGGTAACATAGAATAGTTCCACATTCTTGACTCCTTATGATAAAGTTTTTAGATCATTGATAGTGATAGGTTATCAATCATTTTCAGCAAAATGATATAAGAAGTTGAAAAATTTGTCTGTTTGTTAGCTAACAGTTATGAACCTAACGCAAGAATATTATTTGAGATATATCTTTGTTTTCTGGCAGATAAATAGAAAATGGTTGTGAACTATTTTTTCTTCTTTATTTTCAAACTTTACAACGACTCGTGAGGAATATGTTCCTGTTAGGGATACGTATTCCTCCTCCACGTACTTGTTATATCTGAACTTATTTTAGCAGTGAAAAGTTAAAAATCAAGGTTTGACCCTCTATGCTCTCTTAAAAAATAAAATTGTCTAAAATATATAGCCCGATGCCTATAGCATATACGATAAATCCCCAGAAAAGCATCTGTGTTAGAAAAAGTGCCGATGCTTCACGACTCTCATATGCAGCATAGATACGATAGGTGATAAGATTGGCAAGTGCCGCAACAAGAGTACCGAAACCACCGACATTCGTACCCCAGAGCAGTGCTTGCCATTGGGGTGTGAATTGATGCAAAAGTAGCGTTGTCGGAACATTGCTGATAAATTGGCTTAGTATGGAAGAGAGCATAAAAATGTGTATCGGATGATCAAGTACATGAAAAAGAATGCTTTTTGACTGATTTGCAAGTCCCAGAAAAAGTATGAATGTTACCAGAAGTGGATAATCGACTTTGAGTGTTTTGGGAGCCCAAAGTAGTGCGGAAAAAGGTACGATAAAACCTGTATACCATGGACAGATTCGGAGAACAGAAAGTATGCCCAAAACCAGTAGAAGTAGATACAAAATACCAAGCTGATAATCTCTTTTTTGTTGGATTTCTATGGAGTGTTTCTCATGTCGTTCTATCGATATCACAAAAGAGATAGCGAGAAAGAGTGCAAAAAGCCCCAGTGAAAAGGGTGCGATGACGCGGATAAAGCTGGATATGCCGACTTGATAAAAAGAGAAAATAAAGAGATTCTGAGGTGTGCCAAAAGGTGTGAGTGCAGCACCTAGCCAAAAAGGTACCTTTTTCCAAATGCCCTGCAATGGCTGTCAAAAAGCCACTTTCTTCAATCCCTTTAACTGCTACGAAGAGTACCCAGAGCAAAAAAATAGGAATGAGCTGATCTGACCGGTAGTGTGGAAGTTCATGAAGGTACAAAGTGAGTGAACTGATGCCAAAGAGAGAAAATATGAGTAGCCACTCTTCAATGAAAAACTCACTTATTCGCTGTATGATTTTCATGCCATATTCCTATATCTTCCAGTTTCAGCAACTTCGTGTCAATTATTCTTTGAGTTCGTTGACCGGTGAAGAGAAACCGAGTATACGCATAAGTGGCATCACATGTTCAATCTCTGAATCCTGCGATGCTTTGTGTTGATGATTATGTGTGATTTACTCCTGTATTTTAGATTGCAGGAGCATTGCGATGTTTCTCATTCATCAGAGGACAACTGTTCTTGTTTGAGTGTATCAAGTGCGGTTTGCATCGTATCAAGGATCACTTTTGCTGTTTTTTGTTCATCATTTTCAGGTAAATCCCAGTCAAAGATATGCATATTGGCTTTGAAGATTAGCCCCATCTCTTTTTTGATGCTTGATTGCATTTTTTCAAGTTCTTTTTCTAATGGTGTCATATTGTTTCCTTAAAGTAAATTAGTATTATGAATAGTATCATAGATATACATTTAAAAATGTTAGTTGGCTAACAAAAGTATATCGATAGATGGATTTTACTCTTTTTGTACTTCTACTTTGTCTGCTCGGGTGATATATTTTTTACGAATGTCAAAGTAGAGGTTGGAAAAGTAGCTCACGAGTACGACACTTACACCGGTAGCGACGACGACATTGTAGTCAAAAGTAGTTTCCATCGCCAGTACAACAGCGGTAAGGGGGAGTTTCATGAGAACACCCATAAAGACTGCTGCGCCGATTGCTGCAAAATAAAAAGGTTCGACAGGCATATAGTAGGTTCTAAGGAGTTCACCAAAGGCGTAGCCGATGAGTGCACCGATACTCATCAATGGTAAAAATAGTCCTCCAACAGCATTTGCATAGATAGAAATCGTTGTACCGATGATACGCAGTACGATGACAGTTAAAATCAGTGCCAGTGAGAGGTGGTGTTCTTGGTTTATGAGTGTTATAACGATTACTTTACCGGAAAATGCAGCCTGTGGCTTGATAAGCAAGATGGTGCCTATCGTACCACCGCCGATAAGGGCAAAGATATGATTTCTCCAGCGACTGAAGTTTTTAAAGATTTCCAGATCTATGAAATGGAGTACCCGTTTTTTCAAAAAGAGATAAAAATAGACAAATGCAGTGATAAATGGGATAAATATCAGATTGGCGATGATGTAAGTATTGTTAAAATGGCGACCATGAGAGTGATGAAATATGATCGGATCAAGGAAATTTATACCAACGGAAAAGGCGATCATAGATGCAAGGATGAGATAGCCGATGTATTGTTTGATAAACTGGTAAGCGATATTTTCAACAGCAAAAGCCATCCCTGTAACAGGTGAGACAAAGATTGCAGCGATACCGCTACTTGCTCCAACACTTATCATCATCTTTATCAGCATCTCAGGAAAACGAAAGAGACGGTGAATTTGATAGGCAATCATCGCACCGATACCGGCACTAGGACCTTCTGTTCCAGCAAGAAAGCCACTGGAGAGGGAAAGCGTGGAAGCGATGATTTTGAAAAAAAGTGTTTTTGTAGTGATAATCATTTTGTTTTTTGCGATGGATTCGGCGATTTCGCTGACACCATATTCGCGGATATTTTTATCTTTAGAAACTATATAGTTGACAAAAAAGATTGCCAGTGTCGGTACGAGATAGATATACCATACAGGTAGGGTTGGTATGGTCTTGTAAGGATCTCCCATAAAAAGAAAATAGGTAACAAAAGTGATGAGTAACTCATAAAAAGTGATAAAAAAACCGCTAATCAGACCAGTTATGATAGAAGCGATGATGAGTTTGCCAAGCATACTGGTGATACCTTTCATATAATATGAGGAATGGATTTAAATCCACATGAAAGTATAGCAAAAATTTCAGTAAAATTTTATATGCCGAGATTTTCCAACTCTAGAAGTTTTGAATCAAGTTCATTTTGTAAGTGATGGTAAACATCTGAACTTAAAGTACCGCTTTGATAAAGTTCTAAAAGTCTGGCTTTTTGATTTAGGATAGCATGTCGTTTAAAACGAAGCATCTCTTCATGCATCATAACATCATGATCTATATCTAGTGTATCAAGTTTTGCCGTAGTTTCATCGAGTATCTTTTGATACTCATTTTTGAGTTGATCCATACTTTTTTTACTTAGCATACGTCGTTTGTGTAGTTTTTCAAGATCCTCCAATGTTTCTCCTATCATAGATATCTCTGCTTTGAGCATCTCATAGTCATACATTTGCGATCGGGTATTGACGATTGCAAGCATCTTTAGAAGCGGTGTCATAGTCAATCCCTGAATAAAAAGTGAAAGTAATACAACTCCAAAGACCAATGTTACTATCACTTCTTTAAATGCCATTGTGTCAGGTAGGCTGAGTGCTAGTACCATTGAAAGTGCGCCACGTAGTCCACCCCATTCCATAGCGATACTCCAGCGAAAAGGAAAGTGTAGTTTTGTAGGATAAAAAAGTGCCCATGTCCCTGTAACGACGACAAAACGTGCAACCAGTACAGAACCATATGCGATTAGTACAATAGGCCATAGTTCCCAGAGCATTTGTAGGTTGATAGCAAACCCCATGAGAAGAAAAATAAGAGAGTTGAGGGCAAAAGCGATATATTCCCAAAAAGTTTCCGTTGTGATGCGTATAGAGGGAAAGATAGTTTGGCTAAAACCCTTGTTCCCACAGATGAGTCCAGTTGCAACAGTACTCATAACCCCGGATACACCAAGATTATCAGCAATCAAAAAAGAGCCATAGGCTGCAACTGTCGTCACTGTGATAGTGATCATGGCATCGTCGAGGTGTTGCATCGTGACGGATGCAAGAAGACCGACGATTGTTCCGACAAGTAACCCCAATCCTACAATACGAAAAAAATTGATCATAGAAGCATCAAAAGAGGAGAGATGTCCTTGAAGGTATTGCATAGCAAGTATAAATACAACGATCGAAGTACCATCGTTGAGCAAACTTTCACTTTCTATGAGTATACGTAGTCTTCTAGGTGCACCTAACTCTTTAAAGATGGAAACTACAGAGACAGGATCTGTCGCTGCAACTGCCGCACCAAATAAAATCGCGAGTGGCCAAGTGATGGTATCGATTTGGGTAAATTCTACACTAACAGGAATCAAAACAGCCGCTGTTGCCAATGTGGAGATGATGACACCAGGGATGACCAATACTGTAACGATCCAAAACTCTTTTGTCATTTCTGATGAACGTAGATGGATAGCTGCTTCGAAAATGAGTCCTGGTAAAAAGATTGTATAAAGTATCTCTTGACTGATCTTAGGAGCGTTGAGGAGATGTGCTGCACCGAGTGCCAATCCCACGCCCATCAAGGCAATAGTATAAGGAAGGTGGATGCGTTTCGCTAGTACCGCAACTGTTGATGCGATGATAAAAAGAATTAAAATAATTGATTCGTTGTTCATGGTAGATTGGATATCAGTTGATCATACTTTGGAGGCATGATTTTGATCGATTTTATGAATCAATTGTTCAAGGTTCTTGATCGCAAGGTGTCCTCGGGTGCTGAGGATAACTTCTTCTTTCTTTAGCTTCTGTATTTGTGTGCTGACAACTGAGCGGACTGATCCTACCATCTCAGAGAGTGATTCATGTGAGAGAGTATTGATGAGTTTAACAGGATAATGTTCGTCTGAATCATTGCTCTTTGGAAGTGCGTGTTGTAAGATGAGTTTGGCAAGACGTGTGGCTGTATCGTCGAAGACCATTGATTCTCCAAAAGCTTCAAGGTGACGCATCATATCACCCAGATAAGGTAAAAAAGCTTCATTAAATTTTGGATGTGTTTCAATCCACACTCTCGCCTTCTCTAGTGGTGTATAAAGTACCGTAATCTCGTCCATGGCGATTGGAAATACGACATGCTCTTGACCATCAAGAAGGGTAAAAATATCATAAATATCGCCGGGTGCTAAAAGAAACGGTGCAATACTTCTACCTGTATTTGGATTAACTTGTGTGATCTTTAAACGACCTTTTAAGATGACATGACAATATTTCATAGCTTCTTCATGATCGATGGTTTCACTTTTCTTCCAACTAGTGATCTGACATTTTTGAAGTATCTCTTTTTTGCTTTGTTCTTCAAGACCACTAAAAAGAGGTGCATTTTGCAAGAGAGTATTGGCTTCGTGATACCAGTTGTTGTTTTCTGTCATGTTCATCCTTTTGTGATTGTAGTATGATAGCATTATTTCATTTTGAGTTTTCACTATGATGAAATATTAGAGATAATTATTTGAACTTTTGTACCTCTTTTGTTAGTTGACTGACATACAGGAAAATATCTATGTGATATAATTTCAACCGATAGCATCTATTTACTTGAGATGATGCAAAATTGTAAATCAAATACGAAGGATATATAATGGCTTATTTACAATCATTTGGTGCAGCGGAAGTTGTTACAGGATCTTGTCATATACTGAATCTTGACTCTGGTGAAAAAATCATGGTTGACTGTGGTATGTTCCAAGGAGAGCATGAGCGAGAAAATTTTAAACCGTTTGGATTTGATCCTTCCCAAATAGATGTATTGCTTATCACCCATGCGCATCTAGATCATGTAGGACGTATACCGAAGTTGGTAAAAGAAGGGTTTACGGGAAGAATCATTTCCCACCGTTCTACTTTTGACCTTGCAGAGGTTGTTTTACTGGATTCAGCGCACCTGATGGAAGAAGAGTATCGTACACATTTTCGTAAAGCACAAAGACGTGGTGAAGAACATCATGTTAGGCAGCCTCTTTATACTCCTGAAGATGTTGAAGATGTATATGATTTACCAAGTACGTATGTGTCGTATGGTGAAAAGATTGCATTGGGTAAAGATACTACGGCGATTTTTCGTGATGCAGGACATATCCTTGATTCAGCGACTATTCAAATAGATTTTATGGATGGGGGAAAACCAAAAACGATTGTTTTTAGTGGTGATCTTGGTAATCACAATGATATTGTTATGTCTGATCCTGATGCTGTTAAAAAAGCTGATGTCCTTTATATCGAATCTACATACGGAGATCGAAATCATAAAGGGATTAAAGAGAGCGTAGATGAATTTAAAGAAGTGATTACAAATACATTACTTTCACAAGGTAATATACTGATCCCCTCTTTTGCGATAGAGCGTACACAAGAGATTCTTTGTCTTCTTAAACAGATGTACGATGATAAAGAGTTGCCACTATGTAAAGTCTATCTTGATTCACCGATGGCAATACGTGCAACCAACCTTTACAATAAATATCATGACGAACTTAGCACGTGTTGCAATGATTTTCTGAAACGTGATGGGACAATTTTTGATTTTCCTTATCTACACTATACACTTAAACCTGAAGAATCGAAAAAAATCAATAATGAAAATGGTTGTATCATCATCGCGGGGAGTGGTATGTGTACAGGTGGACGGATACTGCATCACTTTAAAAATCGTATTTGGAACCCTAAAAATGCAATACTTTTTGTAGGTTATCAAGCACATGGAACACTGGGTAGAGAGATAGTAGATGGTGCGAAGTTTATCAAAGTGTACCATGAGAAGATAAAAATCGATGCCAGAATCTATACTATCAACGGTTTTTCAGCACATGCAGATCAGAGTGAATTGCTTGCTTGGATGCAGAGTTTTGATAATCTTGGAAATATTTTTTTGATACACGGTGAAAAAGAGAAACAGGTTGTTTTCCAAAAAGTGATTCATCAAGAGATGCCAAATAAGGTTCATATCGTCCGTGAAGGTGAAAAAATTCAAATATAATACTAAATAACATCTGGGGGTTATTATGAGTAGTAAATATGTAAAATGGTTTAATGAGATTGGAATAGAAGATGTTGTAGAAGTGGGAGGTAAAAATGCTTCTTTGGGTGAGATGTATCAAAATCTCACAGAAGAAGGAGTACGTGTTCCCAATGGATTTGCGATAACGGCATCGGCATATAAGTATATTCTCGATTATAATGATGCATGGAAAAAGTTACATGAGCAGCTTGATATGCTTAAACCGAACGATGTCAAGGTTCTGCAGGAAAAAGGTGCGGCATGTCGTCAGATTATCTATGATTGTGAATTGCCAACTGACTTGAAAACGGAAATTTTGTCCGGTTATGCTGCTTTGAAAAAAGAGTACGGCGAAGGGCTTTCGCTGGCGGTACGTTCTTCGGCAACGGCGGAAGATTCCCCCGAAGCCTCATTTGCAGGACAGAACGATACCTATCTGAACATTGCGTCCGATGAAGCATTGCTGGATGCGTATAAACGTTGTCTGGCTTCCAACTTTACAGATCGTTCCATTCACTACAAGTACGACAACGGGTTTGACTATTTTAAAGTCTATCTCTCTGTCGTTGTGATGAAGATGGTTCGTTCTGATGTAGGTGCTAGTGGGGTCATGTTCAGTCTTGATACAGAGACAGGTTTTAAAGATGTTGTTTTTATCAATGCTGCGTTAGGACTTGGTGAAAATGTCGTTCAAGGAACGATCGATCCTGATAGTTTTTATATCCATAAACCAACCTTTAGTAAAGGTTTTCATGCAGTGTTAAAACGTCGTTTAGGAAAGAAACATCTTAAAATGGTTTTTACAGATACACTTAATACTGACAATATAGCAGTAGAATATACCAAAAACATTGAGACAAGCGAAGATGAGCGTAAATGTTTTTGTATCACAGATGATGATGCTATGGTTTTGGCAGATTATGCGATCAAAGTGGAAGACCATTACTCTAAAAAGGCAGGTTATCATAAGCCTATGGATATGGAGTGGGCAAAAGATGGTATGGATGGGCATCTTTATATGGTACAGGCACGCCCGGAGACAGTTGAATCCCAGAAAAAGGGAAATATCCTTAAGATGTACAGACTTAAAGAAAAAAGTAAGGTACTGGTAAGTGGACGTGCAGTCGGTACGAAGATCGGGCAGGGGGAAGTACGTACTATCACTGATGTCAAGTATTTGAGTGATTTTAAACCAGGAGAAGTACTTGTTGCAGATACAACGACACCGGATTGGGAACCTATTATGAAAACTGCTTCTGCTATCGTGACCAATAGGGGAGGACGTACGTGTCACGCAGCGATTGTCTCCCGTGAATTGGGGATTCCTGCAGTAGTGGGTTGTGATAATGCTACTAAAGTACTTACAAATTCCCAAGAGGTCACGGTTAGTTGTGCCGAGGGTGAGACCGGATATGTTTATGATGGTAAACTTGATTATGAGATTGACAAAACTGATCTTTCTCAACTTCCTGAAACCAAAACAGAGATCATGATGAATCTGGGAAATCCGGATATCGCATTTTCGCTGGCATCACTTCCGGTAGATGGTATCGGATTGGCACGGATGGAGTTTATCATCAACGAATATATCAAAGCACACCCGATGGCTTTGCGTCACCCAGAAAAGGTTGACGATCAGACACGTAAAGCACTGGAAGAACTCAGCGAGGCATATGATACCATGGAAGATTTCTTCGTCAAAACCCTCTCCGAAGGTGTTGCGACGATTGCGGCGACGGTGTATCCCAAACCGTGTGTTGTGCGTATGAGTGATTTCAAAACCAACGAATACGCCACACTGCTAGGCGGAAAGTTCTTTGAACCGGTGGAAGACAATCCTATGATCGGCTTTCGCGGTGCGGCACGCTATGCCAATCCTGCCTATGAAGAGGGATTTGCGCTGGAGTGCAAGGCGATGAAACGGGTACGCGAAGAGATGGGGTTTGACAATGTTATCTTGATGATTCCTTTCTGCCGTCGTGTGGATGAAGGCAAACGCGTACTGGAAACCATGGCAAAATATGGACTCAAACGGGGTGAAAAGGGATTGCAGATTTATGTCATGTGTGAAATCCCGAACAATGTCATCCAGATCGATGCTTTCAGCGAAATCTTTGACGGTTTCAGTATCGGCTCCAACGACTTGACACAGCTTACACTTGGGGTGGATCGTGACAGCGAAATCGTGGCATTTGACTACGATGAACGCGATCCGGGTGTCATGAAGATGATTGAGATGGCAGTCGAAGGTGCCAAACGCAACAAACGACATAGCGGTATCTGCGGACAGGCACCGTCGGATTATCCCGAAGTGGCGGAGTTTCTGGTGAAACTGGGTATCGACTCTATTAGCCTCAATCCCGACAGTGTGCTCAAAACCCTGCGGGATATTGTCCGGCTTGAAAAAGAGTTGGGGAGATAAAGATGCAAAGCAACGCTATCTTCCTCTACAGCGATGCCCGACGATCCGGAACGCGGATTGTCGCGCTGGGGTTGATGGCGATGCTCAAACGTGAAGTAGCCGATGTTGCCTACTTCAAGCCGATTATCACAAAGCCTGTCGAAGAAGAGCGTGATATCGACTTTTTCAAACACTACTTTAAACTCAGACAGCCTGTAGAGAGTGCTTACGGATTGCATATTGACGAAGTGCAAAAGCTGATTGCCGAAGATCGTCTTGGCGAAGTCTATGAACGTATTTTGGAACGCTACCATGCGCTCGAAGGAGCGTACGATGTGATTTTGTGCGAGGGCATAGAAGATGATTTCGATTTTGAACAAGTACTCGATTTTGACATAGATCTGGAGATCGCTGCTAGTCTTGCGATTCCTATGATTGCGATTGTCAATGCCAAAAAAACAGAAAATCTGGAAACTTTAGAACAACATCTCAAACTGCTTGAGCGTACATTTGCGAAACATCGTCTTCATCTTCTTTCATTTGTTGTCAACCGTCTTGATGTTTCATTTGTAAAAGCTTCCCAAAAAGTGCTTCAGACGGAGGCACCACTTTTTGTTCTTCCCGAAATGGCGGAACTCAATCAGCCTACGATTGCCGAGATCATGGAGCAGACAGGTGCAACACTTATTTCCAAAGATGAGAAGATGCTGGATCGTTCCGTGGCACAGAGTATCGTCGGAGCGATGACACTAGAGCATTATCTGAACTATCTGAAAGATGGTGATTTGATTATCGTGCCGGGGGATCGTTCGGATATTTTGGTAGGAACTTACTGGGCGAATCTGTCACGAAAAAATCCTTCGATTGCGGGCATGCTTCTGACCGGAGGTCTGGTTCCTGCCGAGAGTATCATGCAGTTGCTTTCGGGCGTTGATTTTCCTGCACTGCCGATGATCGGACTTCATGAAGATACCCAGGCAGCGGCTTTGAAAGTGCAGGCGGTACAGTCGGAAATCACGCTCAAAAGTGAACGGAAAATCTCTCTGGCAGAGGGGCTTTTCTGTGAACACGTTGATCTGGATATCATCAAAAAACGTCTGACACTTTCTCGTCCAGAGACGATGACTCCAGTACGGTTTACTTATATGCTTTATGAAAAGGCGCGTCATTCAGGTAGTGATGTGTTGCTTCCTGAAATTGATGACGAGAGGGTTCTTCGAGCTGCTGAGATTGTGCTTCGTCGTAAACTATGTAAAATCACACTGTTGGGAAACCCGGAAAAAATCGCCCAGCGTGCTAGTTTACTGGGACTAAACCTCTCTGGCGCACGTATTGTTGATCCTGAGAATTTTCCGGATATGGACAAATTTGTCGAAACATTTTATCAGTTACGTAAACACAAAGGTATCATCCTTCCAATGGCAAAGGAGATGATGAGCCGGGTCAGCTACTTCGCAACGATGATGGTTCATCTGGGCTATGCAGATGCTCTAGTCAGCGGTGCTACCCATACGACACGTGAAACAATCAAACCCGCTTTTGAGATTATCAAAATGGAACCAGAAGAGAAACTCATCTCTAGTGTTTTTTTTATGTTATTGCATGACAGGGTGCTTGTGTACGGTGATTGCGCGGTCAATCCCGATCCAAATGCTGAAGCGTTGGCTGAGATTGCCATTCAGTCTGCACATACTGCACAGGCTTTTGGGCTAGTACCACGGGTGGCAATGCTTTCTTATTCTAGTGGTGATTCCGGTGTTGGGGAAGATGTAGACAAAGTGCGTAAAGCAATGGAAATAGCAAAACAAAGAGCACCTGAATTGCTGATCGAAGGACCGATGCAGTATGATGCAGCCATTGATCCAAAAGTTGCCAAAGAGAAGATGCCTGGAAGCAAAGTTGCTGGACAGGCGACGGTTTTTATCTTTCCCGATCTCAATACCGGAAACAATACCTACAAAGCGGTACAGCGTAGTGCCGGTGCTATCGCAATCGGTCCGATTTTGCAGGGTATTCGAAAACCGGTCAATGATCTGAGTCGCGGCTGTTTGGTGGAAGATATTGTCCATACGATTGCGATTACCGCAGTACAAGCGGCGATGGAGAAGGCGAAACAGAAATCATGAAACTCTTTGTTCTCAACTCCGGCAGCTCCTCTTTGAAATATACCTTGTATGATATTCGTGACGGTATCCGTAAAATTGTCTGGGGTATGGTAGAGCGTATCGGTGAGAAAGAGGGTAGGGTGACACTTTTTCATGCATTGGAAAAAGAGGTGATTTTGGCACATATCAAAGATCATCATAACGCTTTGAAACTGGTGCTGAGGCAGTTAGATAAATATGGATATCTCAAATCTTTTTCCGATTTAGCAGGCTGTGCACACCGTGTGGTGCATGGCGGGGCGAAATTTACTGCACCAACGCTGATCGACCGGGAAGTGCTGGAAGCCATCGAAGAGCTGATCCCACTTGCCCCTTTGCATAACCCCGCCAATCTCGAAGGGATCAAAACGCTCATGAAGCTTTCCCCTACAACGCCACAGATTGCACTTTTTGATACGGCGTTTCATCAGAGTATGCCGGAGGTCGCGTATCGATATGCATTGCCCGAAGCGATGTCCCTTGAACTCGATATCCGCCGTTACGGCTTTCATGGACTTTCACACCACTATTTGCGGGATGAAACGGCAAAATTACTCTCAAAAGCACCGCGTCAGTGCAATTTAATCACCCTACATCTTGGAAATGGTGCTAGTGTCGCAGCGATAAAAGCGGGAAAAAGTATCGATACGTCGATGGGATTTACACCGCTGGAAGGTTTGGTGATGGGAACACGCCCAGGGGATCTCGATGCAGGTATTTTACTCTATTTGATGCAAAGCAAAGGTATGGATGCAGCAGCACTAGATCAGTTACTCAACCATGAAAGCGGACTCAAAGGGCTTTGCCATACCAACGACATGCGTGAGATTTTGGAGCGAAAAGCACAGGGAGATGTAAAAGCGACACTGGCTTTTGAAATTTTTTGCTACCGGATTCAAAAATATATTGGAGCTTATCTGGCGATTTTGGGTGGTGTGGATGCTGTTGTTTTTGCTGGGGGCATCGGAGAACATAGTGCAGAAGTGAGGGAACGGATCTGTACGCAGATGTCCCACCTCGGGTTGGTGATAGACGAAGTGAAAAACCGTGCTTTCACAAAAGGTGCGCAGATGGTGCATAGCCCGCAGAGCAAAATAAAAATTGCCGTTGTGCAGACCGATGAAGCGTTGCAGATGGCAAGAGAGAGTGTTAAAATATTATAAGGAGAAAAATATGCCACACAAATCCCGAAAAATCAAAGCGGTACTGATGGCAGGCGGTTTTGGAACACGTATCCAGCCCCTGACAAACTCTGTACCAAAGCCGATGCTTCCCATACTCAATATCCCGATGATGGAACATATCGTCAATAAATTACGACGAAGTGGTATAGACGAAATAGTCATATTGCTCTATTTTAAACCCGAAGTGATTCAAGAACATTTTGGGGATGGTAGCAGCCGTGGTGTGAAAATCACCTATGCTCTACCCGATGATGACTATGGTACAGCTGGTGCAGTGGGATTTGCCAGAGAACATCTTGATACCACTTTTATGATTGTTAGTGGGGATTTGGTGACAGATTTTGATTTTGATGAGATCATCGCATTTCATAAACAAAAAGCTTCAAAATTAACGATTACATTGACACCTGTTGAAGACCCTTTACAATTTGGTGTTGTCATTACCGATGATGACGGGAAGATAGAGCGCTTTTTAGAAAAACCAAGTTGGGGTGAAGTTTTTAGCGATACGATCAATACCGGTATTTATCTAATCGAACCGGAGATTTTGGACTATATTCCGCAAAATAGCTCTTATGATTTTTCAAAGGATCTTTTCCCTCACTTGATGGAAGAAGGGATTACCTTGTGGGGATGTAGTGTACAGGGGTACTGGAGAGATGTGGGGAATCCTATGAGTTACCGTGAAGTGCATCAAGATATCTTTGAGGGGAAAGTGCTCTATGATTTGCCAGGACACTGTATCCAAAATGAGACGGTAAATCTTTGTTTAGAAGATGGTGTTCAGTTACCTCGTACAGTGACGACTCGTGGGATAGTTGTGATTGGCAAAGGTACGACCATAGCTGATGGAGCTGTATTGGAAAATTGTGTGATTGGACGAAATTGTGAGATTGGTAAAAACGTGCAGATAGAAAATAGTATACTTTGGGAGAGGGTACACGTTGGTGCAAAAAGTCGTTTGAACAATGTCATAATTTGTAATGATACGACGATTGATGAATCGTGCAGTATCAGAGATGGGGCGGTGATTGCCGAGTTTTGCAGAATTGACGAGGGTGTGAAGATCATCAAAGATGTGACTGTCTGGCCGCATAAAGTCATAGAGAAAAAAGCGGTTGTCAGCAGCAATGTTGTTTGGGGTGAGATGTACAAAAGTTCCCTGTTTCACAAAGGTAAAGTGATTGGTTCCGCCAATGTAGAACTCACCGGAGAGATGGCAGTGAAGATCGCCGAAGCGTTTGGTACGATTTTGCAGGAGGGCTCGACAGTCTATGTCTCCAGAGACTATCACCCTTCTTCACGGATGCTAAAACGGTTTGTTCTGGGAGGACTCCTTTCTACCGGTATCAACTGTGTCGATATCCAGGCGATCCCGAGTAACGTCATGCGTCATGAACTCTTCAAAAACGAAGATATTGCAGCGGGTGTGCATATCCGTCACTCTGTCAGCCATATCAATAAAACAGAGATTGTCTTTTTTACACACGAAGGGATGTTAATCGATACCAATTTGGCAAAGAGTATCGAGCGTATTTTTTTTCGTGAACAGTTTCGCCGTGTCAATCCTGGACGTATTGGAAAGATTCAAGAAAGCTACGACATGAAGTTAGCGTATAAACGAGATGTTAGGGCATTGATTTCCAAAGAGATTTTTGCAGGTGTGCATTTTAAAATAGCAGCCAATATGTTACATGGTATGGTAAGTGATATCTATCCTGCACTACTAGATACACTGGGGATTGATAATATTATGATCAATGATTATGTTAGTGTAAAAAAACTGGAAAAAATCACTGCCCAAAATCAGGTCGCAGCAAAACAAGAACTCTCCGATATCGTTAAAGCATTAGGTCTTTGTGTGGGGATTATGCTCTATCCCAATGGACAGCGGATGGATATCGTTGATGATCATGGAGTGATTCTTCCTCGTGAGCGGGTACTAATGGCACTTTTATATATGCTTCATTTGCATGATAGTAAAACCTATAAAGTTTATTTGCCTGCGTGGGCACCGGATATCATGGACGATAAATTTACGGATATCGAAATCAAACGGGGACGGTTGATGGGCAAAAAGACAGAATATTTAGGACAGTTTGATTTGGTTGCTGACGTGGATGCGCATTATGCTTTTACAGAATTTGGCTATCACAGTGATGCGATTTATGCAAGTTTGAAAATTCTTGAGTTTATGGTGTTGCATAAAATGAACTTTTCAAAAATATTGGAGCATATTGAAGATTTCTACTATTTTGCAATCTCACTTTCATGTCCTGCTGCAACTAAAGGAAAAGTGATGCGACTTTTTATGGAAGAGGGGAAAAACTATACCATTTCACACCTCGATGGTATCAAAATCACTTTTGAAAAAAATGAATGGGTCTTGATGATTCCAGATGATCATACAGATTTGGTACATTTATATGTACAATCTTTTGAGCGAAAAAGAGGGGAAGATCTGAAAGAACGATATGTGCAAAAGATGAAGGAGTGGATTTCTGAGGATATGTAAAACTTTTTAAACTGTACGCTAACTAACAGAAACTGTGCAGAGATTGCACTATAATTCTATTATTAACATAGAGGAGTTTTTATGAAAAAAAAGTATTTCATCAAACCACCGAATAGAAAGCGACGGGAGACTGATCTCCCGTGGCAACATCCTAAACTTAAAGCAGAAGATCCTGAAGCATTGAAGAGGATAGATGCAATTATGACCAGCCCTAGTTATCGCTTGGCTGTAGAAGATCAAAATTTTCTTCTTTGTGATGATACCTTGCCTGTAAGATTACAATTGGATTATATAAAACCTGAATTGATTTTACGCGAGCATGGGATTGAACGAACTATTGTTGTGTTTGGTTCGACTCGTATTGTTGAACGAAAAACGGCACTTAAAAAGCTTGAAGAAGTGCAAAAAGCACTAGAAAAAAATCCCTCGTCCGAGAAGTTGCTTCAAGCATTGCGAAAGGCTGAGCGGATTTTAGAAAAATCAAAATATTATGAAGTTGCCAGAGAATTTGGGCAATTAGTAGGCAAGGCAGGAAAAGGGAAAGATGATAACCGTGTTGCCATCATGACCGGTGGTGGTCCTGGTATCATGGAGGCGGCAAACCGTGGTGCTTTCGATGTCGGTGCTAAAACAATCGGTTTAAATATCACCCTGCCTCATGAACAGTTTCCCAATCCTTATATCACTCCTGAACTCTGTTTTCAGTTTTACTACTTTGCTATACGAAAAATGCACTTTCTCAAACGTGCATGCGGTCTAGTGGTTTGTCCCGGTGGATATGGTACGATGGATGAACTTTTTGAAACACTGACACTGATTCAGACACGAAAAATTGCCCCTGTACCGGTTATTTTTATTGGTAAAGAGTATTGGACAAAGTTAGTGAACTTTGAGATGTTTGAAGAAGAAGGAGTCATTGATCCAGAGGATCATAACCTTTTTTGGTTTGCAGAGAATGCACAAGAAGCTTGGGAAGGTATGTTGGCGTGGCATGAAGCAAATAAAACACCACTGTATGGTGACGCTAAATGAGAAGAGGAGTGAATCATGACAGATGAAGTAAAAAATGTTGATCTGAAAAACCTGAAAGGGCTTTCTTCAGATGAGGCTGCACAACGTCTGAAAAAGTATGGTCCAAATGCGATAGAAGAGAAAGAAGAGAGTTGGTGGCATCGGCTTTTTCGTCGTTTTTGGGGACCGATTCCTTGGATGATCGAAGTTGCATCTATCCTTTCAGCAATGGCAAAGCGTTGGGAAGATTTTACGATTATTATGATTTTATTGTTTGTCAATGCGATTGTAGACTTTTATCAGGAGTCTAAAGCCCTAAGTGCGATTGCGGTACTCAAAAAGAAATTGGCAAGAAAGGCAATTGTACTTCGAGATGAGCAGTGGCAATCCATTGATGCAAAAGAGGTTGTACCAGGGGATATCATCAAAATAAAAATCGGTGATATCGTTCCGGCAGATGCAAAGCTGCTGGGAGGTGGAGATTTTTTACTGGTAGACCAATCGGCATTGACGGGAGAGTCCCTTCCTGTAGATAAAAAAGTGGGTGAGAGTCTTTATGCTAATGCGATTATTAAACAAGGTGAGATGACAGCTGAGGTGACTGGAACAGGGATGCATACTTATTTTGGTAAAACTGTAGGATTGGTTGCTAAGGCACAAGAGGAAGAGCATAGTCACTTTCAACAGATGGTTATCAAAGTTGGTAATTTTCTTATTTATGTTACGCTTGTAATGATTGCAATTATTATTTACCATGGTCTTAAAACCCATCAGCCGACAGTCGATCTTCTTATTTTTGCATTGGTGTTGACTATCTCAGCAATTCCAGTAGCGATGCCTGCTGTATTGACTGTGACAATGGCGATAGGTGCAAGAGTATTGGCATCTAAAGATGCTATTGTTAGTAGAT